>DAOWHR010000186.1 GCA_030641315.1 Anaerohalosphaeraceae bacterium
AGTAAGCTTAGGGGCTGCGCATAAATAAACGCTTCATTTGTCGCTCAGATTTGCGTCAGATTCAGTCGCAATCGATTGAGCTAAACCGCAGGCGTAGCTATTCTACGTTGAGGATTTAGCAATTGAGATTCCGCTGAAGATGATGTAAAGATGAGATGAGAAATGTAGTGTTTATTTATACGCAGTTCCTTAACGCCACCACCTGCACCTGGAGAGGTTCAAAATCGGAAAAGCTCACGATGAAAAAGGATTTCCGGAGGTGAAGCTAAAAGCGTAAAACCATCATCCAGCGGTCAGCCAGTCCAGGGACGAAAACAAGGCAAACCTCAGGGGTAGGGCTTTACAATGGGTGATGATGGCAAGATTGACAAATCACTAATGCCGGACTTTTGTCACCCCTCAGCCAAGGGTTATGCTATCTGGGCCAGAGCATTGAAAGAGAAAATTGCAGTATTAAAATAGAGCAGGGAGAAAATTGTACCGGAAAACTTATTAATTCCCGGCACAATATTTATTCCCTGTCTCAATTTCTTAAATTATGATCTCGATTCCAGATTTTTAAGCAGCTTTGGTTCATCGGATCCATGTTGATGGTGACAATCGGTACACATTTTCCCTTTCGCCATTTTTCCATGACTGCTTCTCAACGAATCCCTGCCCTCGTGACAACCCAGACAGAACCCCTTTATATCTCCGCCCCACGTCGCCTTACTATCCGACTTCGGATCGACAAGCACAACCTTTCCACCGCCATGATCTTGCTTGGAATGGCAGGTCAGGCACTTATCGTTCGTTATCATACCCGGGATATGTTTCGATGCCTTATCAAAATCACCGCCCGCCCCGAATATCTTCTGGCGTCCGAACTTGCCTTCGCGCTTATGACACTTGATGCATGCATCCTTTTTGGTCCCAAAAGTATCAGTGTCCATCTTACCAACATGGCACATCGAACAATCTGCCTTCATCGTATGGTGATAATCGCTTTTGGAATGACAATCCATGCACCCCGGCTTACGTTCAGCGATAACATCAACACTGCAAACTCCGGAATCTGCCTTGCCGACCCATGTGGACCCGGCATCGCCTTTCAGCATACTTTTATCGACAGCGAAAGTGTAAAGCCCCTGATAAGCCCCTGCTGAACCGCTCACGATCTTAGCGTTGATCAGCCGCTCGATCTTTCGACCTGCCCCGATCTTCTGAGGCCCTGTTCCGCGACTGCGAAAACGCCTGCTCATCGGGGATTTATCCAATATTTCCTCGAACTCTAATCCTTTACCATCCTTGCCAGACAAACTGAGTCCGTCAAGCTGCCCCTCACCCTTGACAAAAACAACCTTCGGAGCACCCGACACATTCTCGATAACGAGTTTAACCGTGATCTCCTCACCGACAGCAGGCTCAGCAGGATCGATGCTGACTCCGCACCGAATACCCTCAACCACCTTACCCCACGCCAAAGGCGCCCCAGCAGGCATGTATCCCCCGCCCGCAATAACCTTCTTCAACGCCTTTTCGATCTTAGCTATTTTGAAATCGAAAGGCCCCGGCCCCGCATAGTAGGCCACCTTTCCGTCCAGATCGACAATCGTAGTGCGGACCGGTTTAGCCGAATAATCAGAATTAACGTTCCCGTCCATATAATCGATCACGGTCGGAATCGTAAGATTGTACTTCGTAAGACACGCCGTTGCCAATATCGTCCGCTCGCCAAAATCATCAGGGCGACCGACAACACCGGTCTTATTGCCCTCTCTGAGCATTTCGGGGTGAGCTTCACGAATGTAAACAACTAAAAACTCGATCTGGTTCCTGTACGACGCGTACAGGCGTTCAAGGTCCGGGATACGGGCCGTAAAAGGGGGTCATGTATAGCTCGACATGATAATACATACAGGCTTTTTACCGCGAAAAGAAGACAGCTTGATTTTCTCATCGCTGATCTTACCGATAGGACTACCATCCGCATCAGTACTAAGAGTAAGCACGGGAAGCTCAAAATCGGGAGCATCCTGGCCAACAACGATCTTGCCCTGTACAAAAACTCCCCCGGCAAAAAACAAAAACACCCCAACTACAACTAAACGCCCAAGCCATCGCATCATAACAATATCCTCAATGAATATTTCACATAAAATGCC
>DAOWHR010000318.1 GCA_030641315.1 Anaerohalosphaeraceae bacterium
GTTGAGACCAATGAGAATAATAATCGACGAGGGCCTTACATAATTCATTCGATCGAAGGAGAGCCTATCGATTTTGCTATTCGTGCCGAGGAACACACATCATCGATGTGGTTTGGCGGGGATGACGGTGTATTGACAAGAAATGTCGGTGCCGGTCAGAGCATAACTCCTGTACATGACGCCAAGGTCGACCGGATTGGTTTCAACATTGTACGGCGATTTGATTACGCCTACAATCCAACAGGAGTTGGTCATGCCGTATCTCTGATACTGCGTGGTCGCAGGAGTGACGGCAGCCTTGTCTCCAGTAATCAAATAAATTTGCCAGCTTCGTTCAATGGCGGGTGGGTGATGTTCACCTTCCAGAACCTCTGGCTTGACGCTGGTGAGACATATACCTTTGCCTGTCATGTTAAGGATGGTGAGATAAGCGAGCTTAACTCAGATATTTATGGTCATAACGCAAATCCATGGCCTACGAGTCAGGGTTATTATGCCAGTGTTAGCGGTTCGCCTGCTGACATGGATGACTGGGCGAACTGGAAAACTCATTCATGGGACTTCAATTTCCGTATGGAAGGTCGTTACATGGAACCTTATCCTGGTGATATTAACGATGACCGTGTTGTTAATGTTGGCGATATTCAACTGCTTGCTGATTATTGGCTTGCCAGCGATTGTATTATGCCAGGCTGGTGTGATCAGAGTGATATCAACTGGGACAGTTCAGTTCAGCTACAGGATTTCAGTACGATCGGTAAGTACTGGGGTGCGACATACTTTGGGCATGATGGGTATGACTATTTGAACAGGGATACTATCGCTTGGCTTGACGGGACTATGAGTACGGCTAATATTTATGGATCGGATGGAATGGAATTCAAACCCGGAACGTATTTTATATACAAGACGGATATTGGAAGATACGGTAAGTTTATCGTTGAGGGCCTTGATACCGCAGATAATAACAAACTGACGATTGGCTGGGTTACGTACAGAAGTAACGGAACGGTATTATCATCCGGGACCGGGCTTGTAATTCGCGGTACTTGGCATTGCGGTCTGGATACTGGAGTTGAATCTCCTTCTTCCGGCTCAGATTTCTGGTGGTATATGCTGAGTTCCACGGTTCGCTATCTGCATCCTGAGAACGGTGCAAAATTCCGCCTTATGTATCTTGCACCCTAAATAGAGGCAGGTTTTTATCCGGTTACTAAATTAGTTATAGCAGTAAATAAATATATCTTGTCCACAGGGCATATAGCTTTGCTTTATGTCCTGTGTTCGTTTGTCCGTATATGACAGCCTTGGTGTTGTCTCGGAAGTGCTTACTGGTAAAGGGTTTATGTCCGAGACGTGTATTTGGTGGTTTCTGTACTCTTGACTGCTGTTCAGTGAGGTTTAAGCAGTACCAAAGCCAGTCTAATCTAAAAAAAACATTGCAAACGGATTCGGATTCGGTATAATCACCCGTCTGGACAGGAGTTTGTCCTTGTTTTGTAAGTATTGTGCTGACAGAAATATATGTGAATATTTGTTCGAAAGGTTTTACTGAGGCATGTTAACTAAGGAAAAGAAAGAAAATATCATCGGTGAATATAAGATGAGCGAAGGTGATACAGGTTCTCCAGAGGTTCAGATCGCTATCCTTACTACAAGAATTAGCGAATTGACCGAGCATTTGAAGACTCATAAGAAGGACCATTCATCCAGACGCGGTCTGCTTAAGATGGTTGGCACCCGTTCATCACTGTTGAAGTATATTCGCCAGAATGATGTTGAGAGGTATCGTACTATAATTTCCCGCCTCGGATTGCGTAAGTAACGCATCGAGAGGGATCGCCTTTTTGCCGATGTCGGGTTCCAGGGTCACGATGGTAAGATAGGTGTAATTGTATTGGGTCCTGGGAAGTAGAAGACAGAAACGAGAAGAAAAAGAATATGTTTAATGTATCCAGAGTTGAGAAGGAGATCGGTGGCAAGCTGCTTTCGATCGAAACAGGGAAGATAGCAAGGCAGGCACATGGGGCGGTTACAGTACAGTGCGGTGACACGGTAGTACTGGTGACAGCAACGAGCGCAAAACCAAGATTTGATGATATTGATTATTTTCCATTGAGTGTTGATTACCGTGAGAAGCTCAGCGCGGCTGGAAAGTTCCCCGGCGGATTTATGAAACGTGAGGGGCGTCCTACGACTAAAGAGATCCTTACATCAAGAATGATCGACAGACCTATCAGGCCATTGTTTCCTGAGGGTTATTTTGATGAAGTACAAATATTAGCAAATGTTCTCAGCGCCGATCAGGAAAACGATCCTGATGTTCTGGCAATGATCGGTGCATCGGCAGCTCTTGCAATCAGCAAGATTCCATTTTTAGGTCCTATCGGCGCTTGCCGTCTCAGCAAGGTCGGTGATGAATTTATTGTAAATCCGACGCACAGCGAACGTGAAAACAGTACGTTCAACCTGATACTTGCCGGTCGACGCGAAGCGATCAATATGATCGAAGTCGATTCGAAGCAGACGGCTGAAGATGTGGTTGCAGACGCTATCGAGACGGCACACAAGAGCGTTGGCGAAGTTTGTGATCTAGTCGACGAGTTGGTTGCTAAGTGCGGGGTTGAAAAAGAAATTCCTGAGATAGATAATGGCGAAGACATTATTGATGATGTCAGAGCCAAGCTGTTTGACAGGCTTTGCGAAGCTTATCAGATCAAGATCAAAGCTGATCGCGGTGCTGCTGTCAAAGAGGCCGTTAAAGATGTTGCTCCTGAGTTTTGTGAAGCTGAACAAGGCAGTGAGCCAAAGTGCAATATGAGTCTCTTCAAGCGTCTTGCCGGCAAAATTGAAAAAGATGTTATGAGCAAACTGCTGCTTGAGGGTAAGAGGCCTGACGGCAGAGCTTTTGATGAGATTCGTCCTATCAGTTGTGAAGTTGGATTGCTTCCAAGGTCACACGGTTCGGCATTGTTTACACGCGGCGAGACACAGGCGTTGGTTTCTGTTACGCTTGGTACCGGTCGCGATACTCAGACAGTTGACGGTTTGATGCCTGAATTCGATCAGGACTTTATGCTGCATTATAATTTCCCACCGTTTTCTGTTGGCGAAGTACGTTTCCTGAGGGGGCCGGGCAGACGTGAGATCGGGCATGGAACGCTAGCGGAAAAGGCTCTTGAGCAGGTTAAGCCTTCTAAGGACGATTTCCCATACACGATCAAGATCGTATCAGACATTACCGAATCAAACGGTTCGAGTTCGCAGGCGTCGATCTGCGGTGGGGCACTTGCGATGATGGATGCGGGCGTTCCTTTGCAGAGTGTGGTTGCCGGTATTTCAATCGGTCTTATAAGTGACGGTGATCGTTTTGAACTGCTGACGGATATACTTGGCGATGAAGATCACTTCGGTGAGATGGACTTTAAGGTTGCTGGTACTACGACGGGCATTACGGCTATTCAGCTTGACATTAAGGCTGAGGGATTGCCGCTTCATATTATGCGTGCGGCTCTTAAGCAGGCGAAGACAGCACGTCTTGCAATCCTCGATATTATGGCTAAGGCTATTAGCGAGCCAAGGCAGCAGCTTAGTACTTATGCTCCGAAGATTACATCGATCAAGATCAATCCTGAGTATATCGGCAAGATCATCGGGCCTGGCGGTGCGAATATCAGGTCGCTTCAGGAAGAGACTGGAACTACTATCGAGATAGCTGAAGATGGTACCGTTACGGTAAGCTGTGTCGGCGGCGAAGGTCATATGGAAGCTCGCGGCATTATCGAGTCGATGACGACACCGCCAACGGTTGGTAAAATATATGAGCGTGCAAAGGTCGTTTCTGTAAAGGACTTTGGTGTGTTCGTTGAGATAGCTAAGGGCGTTGACGGTTTGTGTCATGTCAGCGAGCTAAGCAGTGAGTACGTCAAGAACGTTTCCGATGTTTGCAAGGAAGGCGATCTGATCCCTGTTAAGCTTCTGCTGATCGACGATCAGGGCCGATTCAAACTTTCACGCAAGGCAGCTATGAAGGAACTTGGTCTGGAAGATGAGAAAGTTCCGGCAAAGAAGGATTAGTTTGCCGGAAGCCTGTTAGCAGTTTGACATTTTGATCGTGACCTGTTTGTCACGTTAAATAGTGCAAGGTTATCAAGAGGTGCTGTTTTTACGGCCGGATAATTTCAAGGAGGCACTTTATGGCTAAAGGTACAGTGAAATGGTTTGACCCCAAGAAGGGATTCGGGTTCGTTCTGAACGAGGCAGGTGAAGATGTTTTTGTGCATTATACCAGTATAATTGGTGAAGACGGATTCAGGTGTCTGCGAAACGGTCAGGTCGTAGAATATGAAGAACTGCGATCCGACAAGGGACTCCAGGGTCGAGATATTCGCATTCAAGGCGTGGATGACGGTCCCCGAAGAAGTACAGAAACAGTTGAAATCAGCGGTTAGCCGGGATATGAGTCATTCGAGGCAATTTTGAGTGACTGACGGCAGTGAGCCTATGTGCTGATCGAACGGAGTTTACAGTTGGCAGGTTTTTTGTCTGGATTCGTACTGGCTACATCGCTGGCCGCAGCGGTGATCATTTTCTATCGGAAAAGATCATCGGTGCGGCTGGGGTTGCAGCAGTTGGAGCAGGGCCAGCAACTCGAGGAACTTGGTAAGCTGACCGGGGGGTTGGCACATGAGATCAAAAATCCGCTGTCAACTGTCAAGGTGAGTCTCAAGCTTATCACGGAAGATATCGCGTCTGACTATCCGGAGGCGACGCGTCTGCTGCGGAAGATCAATGTCGTTTGCAGGGAGACCGAACGAGTCGAGCATATCCTTGATGACTTCCTTCGGTATGTTGGCAGGGCCGAGCTTCATGTCGTGCGGGTTGATGCGAATACGCTGGTTGGTGAGATGGTTGACTTTTTTATGCCTCAGGCAAGAGGCTGCGGCATAACAATGCATGTCGGTCTGAGTGATAAACCGGTAATTTGTGAGGTAGATGCCACGATGTTTAAACAGGTTCTTTTGAATCTGTTCATTAACGCACAGCAGGCGATGAGCGGCGGGGGCGAGCTGATCGTGAGGACGCTGGCCGAAAATGATGTTGTCAAAATTGAAGTTGCCGATACCGGTTGTGGTATATCTAAAGACAGACTTGAAAATATTTTCCAGGCATATTATACTTCAAAGTCAGGTGGAAGCGGTCTTGGACTGCCGACTGTCAGGAAAATTATTGACGCTCATAAGGGTTTGATAAGTGTTGATTCCGAACCTGGCAGGGGGACATCGTTTGTGATAACTCTGCCGAGAACTGAGCAGGATATAAGATGAACAGTGACGCTGTAATATTAATAGTTGACGACGAGAAAGAACACGCAGACGTGCTTGCCGAAGCGTTGGAAAAACATTGCGCAAAGGCGATCTCTGTTTATGGCGCTGCCGAGGCGATGGATATTATCAGCAACCAGAAGATCGATATTGTTGTTACGGATATTAATCTTGGTTCAGACGAAAACGGCATCGATATTCTTCGGCACGCAAAGGCTTCGGACAGTTCGACAGCAGTGATCCTTATTACTGCATACGCAACGATAGAAACATGCAAAGAGGCGATCAGGATCGGTGCTTACGATTATCTTACCAAGCCGATAGATATCGATCAACTTCGTGTTCTTGTAAATAATATCCTGCAGGAGAAGAAGCCGCCAACAGTTAAGTCCGATTTTGTTTTTGAAGGTGTTGTCAGCAGGGGACACGCAATGCAGCGTGTGTTCCATGTCTTGCGACGAGTCGCTTCGACTAAGATAAGCGTGCTTGTCGAAGGCGAATCCGGTACCGGCAAAGAGCTTATTGCCAGGTCTATACATTCCAATTCCCCCCGTAAAAATAATGCGTTTAAGCCTATCAACTGTGCCGGGTTGTCAGAGAGTTTACTTGAAAGCGAGCTTTTCGGCCATTCGAAAGGAGCGTTTACTGGTGCTGCGACCGACCGTAAAGGATTGTTTGAGATGGCAGATAAGGGGACGCTGTTTCTTGATGAGATCGGTGATATGCCTCTTCCCATGCAGGCAAAGCTGCTTCGTGTTCTGGATGATGGTGTGGTTCTGCCGGTCGGTTCCAATAAGCCGATAGTTGTCGATGTGCGTGTTGTAAGCGCAACGAATCACAGTCTTGTCAAGCTGGTCGAGGAAAAGAAATTCAGGCAGGATCTTTATTTCAGGATCAAGGGTGTCAGCGTTACGCTGCCGCCGCTGCGAACTCATCCTGAAGATATCCCCGAGTTGTTCGGGTATTTTCTTAAGCAGGCGTGTGAGGAACTTGGCAGAGACATAACGCGGATAACAGAATCGGCGATGACAATTTTGCAGAGCTACGATTGGCCTGGTAATATCAGGCAGCTTAAGTATGTTGTACAGACGATGGTGGTAATGTGCGACCGTGATACGCTGGACAGCCGTGATATTCCGCCAGACGTTCATTTGATCAAGAGGCTTGCCGGTCAGGTTGCTACGGAGGATACTCTGTCACCGTTCGGGATCGATCTTACAGGTAAATCTCTCGAAGAGGTCGAGGCAGAGCATATTCGCATGACACTGGAACTTACGGACGGCAATCGCACGGAAGCTGCGAAGATACTCAAGATCGGTGAGCGAACGCTATATCGTAAGATCAAAGAGTATGGGCTATAATTCAGATTCGCCGATTTTTTCACCATTAGCATTATTATCCCTGCGATTGCGCTTCGGGCTACTGTTGGGTGAGTGCAATGGATTAATATGCATTGAAAGTATCAGGTTAGGATTTTGTCTATTTCTGTCAGTTCTTCTTTTGTGAATTCCAGGTTGCTGAGCGCCGCGATGTTTTCTTCGATCTGCTCAATCCTGCTTGCTCCGATTAGGGCTGAGGTTATTTTGTTTTCCCTTAGTACCCACGCTATTGCCATCTGTGCCAGGCTCTGATCACGTTTGGATGCAATTTCAGTCAGCTTGCGAATTTTAGAAAGTGCTTCATCAGTGATCCTGTCAACTGTAAGGAAACCGGATTCTTTGGCAGCACGCGAGTCGGCTGGGATGCCGTTTAGGTATTTGCTGGTTAACATCCCCTGTGCCAGCGGACAGAACGCTATCGAGCCTATGCTTTTATCTTGCAGGACCGTTTGCAGAGAGTCTTCTATCCATCGATCGAACATTGAATATTTTGGCTGATGGATGAGGCAGGGTGTGCCGAGATCCTTTAGAATCTTTGCGGCTTGAGCTGTACTCTGAGCATCATATGAAGATACCCCTGCGTAAAGGGCTTTGCCTTGCCTGACGGCGTTATCGAGAGCGGCCATGGTTTCTTCCAGCGGTGTATTCGGGTCGGGACGGTGCGAGTAGAAGATATCCACATAGTCCAGGCCCATGCGTTTTAGTGACTGGTCGAGGCTTGCGGTTAGATATTTTCTGCTGCCCCATTCGCCATAAGGCCCCGGCCACATCAGGTAACCTGCCTTTGTCGAGATTATTAGTTCGTCGCGGTAGGGGGCAAGATCGGATTTCAAAATTTTGCCGAAATTTTCTTCGGCTGATCCCGGAGGCGGGCCATAGTTGTTTGCAAGATCGAAGTGTGTAATGCCCAGATCAAAAGCCCTAAGGAGCATAGCTTTTGCGTTATCAAGACTGTCGATGTGTCCGAAGTTGTGCCATAGGCCAAGGGAAACAGCTGGCAGCAAAAGTCCACTGCTGCCGCAACGGTTATAAATCATATTATCGTAACGATCCTTAGCTGCTGTGTAGGCCATCGTTTTATCCTTTTTGCTATATGCCCAGTTCCTGTTTTGCTTCGATAAATTTTTCTATTGCCAGGTCGAGGTCCGCTCTGCTGTGTGCCGCTGAGATTTGTGTACGTATTCTGGCTTGGCCCTTAGGGACGACGGGGAACGAGAAGCCTATGACGTATATGCCCTTGCTGAGCATGATCTCAGCCATTTTCTGTGCCAGTACCGCATCGCCCAGCATAATGGGTACGATTGGGTGCTCGCCTTCGATAATGTTAAATCCTGCTTTTGAAATTTTATCGCGGAAATACCGTGTGTTATCCCAGAGTTTGTCGCGTTGAGTGGTGTCGGACATCAGCATGTCGAGAACCTTTATCGAGCCAGCACAGATCACAGGTGCGACAGTGTTTGAGAAGAGGTAGGGTCGTGATCGCTGTCTGAGCATTTCGATGATCTCTTTTTTGCCGCTTGTGTACCCGCCGCTTGCGCCGCCGAGAGCTTTGCCGAGTGTGCCTGTGATGATGTCAACGCGGTCCATCACCCCGCAATGTTCGTGTGTGCCTCGCCCGCGTTTGCCCATAAAGCCTACCGAGTGTGAGTCGTCAACCATTACGAGTGCGTCGTATTTCTCGGCAAGGTCGCAAATTTTGTCAAGTTTTGCGATGAGGCCATCCATTGAGAATACACCGTCTGTGGCGATGATCCGGTAGCGTGCCGACTGGGCCTCTTTGAGTTTTTCTTCGAGGTCTGCCATGTCGCTGTTTGCGTAGCGGTATCGCTGAGCTTTGCAGAGTCGGACGCCGTCGATGATACTTGCGTGGTTTAGAGCGTCGCTTATGATGGCGTCCTCGGCGGTAAAGAGAGTTTCAAACAGGCCTCCGTTGGCATCGAAGCATGAGCAGTATAGAATCGTATCTTCTGTTTCGAGAAACTGCGAAATCTTTGCTTCGAGCTGTTTGTGGATATCCTGGGTTCCGCATATAAAGCGAACCGAGCTGAGGCCGTAGCCCCATTTGTCGAAGCTGTTTTTTGCCGCTTCGATGATCTCCGGGTTGTCTGCCAGTCCCAGGTAGTTGTTTGCACAGAAGTTGATTACCTTTTGGCCGCCTTTGACTGTTATTTCTGCCTGCTGCGGGCTTGTTATTATCCGTTCGGATTTGTACAGCCCTGCGGTTTTAAGTTCTTCGATAGTTGCTGCTATTTGCTCTTTCATTGCGCCAAACATGTCATGCTCCTTCACAGAAAAGATTTTCTCTTTTATATTATTTCCGCTTTTGTGTGTAAGGTACTATAGACCAGTTAATTTGTCCAGTCGAGGATCACTTTTCCTGACTGCCCCGATCTCATCGCATCGAAACCTTTCTGGAAATCCGTGTAGTGGAACCTGTGAGTAATGATCGGTTCGATGTTCAGTCCTGACTGAATGAGTGTTGTCATTTTGTACCATGTTTCGTACATTCTTCTGCCGTAGATGCCTTTTATTGTCAGACCGTTGAATACTACATAGTCCCAGTCTATAGCAGTTTCAGGGAGAATTCCGAGCATCGCGATTTTGCCGCCGTGACACATGTTCTTTATCATTGAGTTAAAGGCTGCGGGGTTGCCGGACATTTCAAAGCCTACGTCGAAGCCTTCAGTCATGGACAGCCTCTTCGTCGCATTCTCGATGGAATCGTTCCTTACATCGACTGTTGTTGTCGCTCCCATTTGTTTTGCCATTTCGAGACGATGCGGATTGATGTCTGTAACAACGATGTGTCTAGCGCCTACTTTTCTTGCTATTGCTGCGCTCATGATGCCGATGGGACCCGCACCGGTTATTAGTATGTCTTCGCCGGTAAGATCGAACTCAAGGGCTGTGTGTGTGGCGTTGCCGAGCGGGTCGAAACAGCTTAGTACGTCAGTTGGGATATTGGGGTCGCAGAACCACACGTTTGTAACCGGTATGCAAAGGTATTCTGCGAACGCACCGTTGCGGTTTACCCCGACGCCTTTTGTGTCCTTGCATAGATGTCTTCTGCCTGCCAGGCAGTTACGGCACCTGCCGCATACGATGTGTCCTTCGCCGCTGACGAGATCGCCAATATTAAAGTCTTTGACGTTTGTACCCATTTTTTCGATGCGTCCAACGAACTCGTGCCCTATGGTCATCGGTGTCTTGATGGTCTTTTTTGCCCATTCGTCCCAGTTGTAAATGTGAACGTCTGTTCCGCAGATGGCGGTCTTTTCGATCTTGATCATAACATCGTTAATGCCCATCTGAGGTACTTCA
>DAOWHR010000091.1 GCA_030641315.1 Anaerohalosphaeraceae bacterium
ATACAAATACCCCAACTGAAAATATTTCAACCTAAAACAGCTTTTAACCATTGGCAATGGATTCTAAAGCAATTCGCCGCATAACGCAATATCGAAAACCTGCGATCTCGTCAGACATACCATGCAGATAGACGCACATATTACATTTTCGACAGCATAATTAAACCAAAACTCCTTGACAAAAAAAATGGTTTCAGTAGAATAAGTACCCTAAAGAGCATTTTTGGCCCCAAATACACGCAGATTCGGCAATATTTATTTATAATCACGGGAAAAATTATGATCATTCCGGTTTGTGATGAACACCTTATTGATGCGGTAGCTCTTCTTGCTGCTGAGATATGGACCGAGCATTATACACCTATCATAGGTCCCCGGCAGGTTGAATACATGCTTGATAAATTCCAGTCAAGCAGCGCCATTTCAAAACAGATCAGTGAAAATTTCCTGTACTATATAATCGAAATTAACGATCAGCACGTCGGCTATTTCGGTCTCGAGCCAAAAAATGACCAGCTTTTTCTCAGCAAGTTATACGTACGTTCTTCACACAGAGGAAAAGGCTTTGGCTCAAAGGCATTGGAGTTCATTGAAAACCTGGCAATTCAACAGGGCCTCAAAAAGATCGTGCTGACCGTGAATAAACACAACAGCGTCACCATTGAGAAATATCTTAAGATGGGATTCAGAAACATCGGCCCAATAGTTACAGATATTGGCAATGGTTATGTAATGGGCGATTTCATCCTTGAAAAATTCCTGCATAACAGTAAATCTAATACACCAGCCTCGAATATGCGAGGTATTTTGGATCATTGAAACCACATTTAGAAAAGGTTACGCAACCATGGATAAACAGAAAGAGATTATTGATGTCAGTACAGGAGAAGTATCAGTTTGCAGCGGAGGATGTATTTTAAGAGCAATAGCCATAGGATCGTGCATTGCTGTCGCCGCTTATGACTCAAAAGCAAAGATCGCAGGCATGGTACATATTATGCTGCCTGACACAGCACCCCAAAAATCGTCAGAGAAAACCAAATACGCAATTAATGGTATAGAACAAGTATTGAACCGGATGATCGAATCCGGATCCTGCATAGACAATGTTGAAGTATGTCTAATAGGAGCCGGTAATGTGCTGCAAAAAGAGGATGATACTATCTGCGAAAATAACATAAGATCGGTTACAAAGATACTTAAAGACAGATCGATCCCGGTAAGAGCTTCAGTTCTTGGAGGCTATAAAAGAAAAAGTGCTTTTTTGGATGCCAAAACAGGACACATCACTTATACTGAAGGCGACGATCTGGAAAAGCCTTTGTGGCAGCCATTGGAGAAATAAGTCGCAAATAACCACATAACCGGGTGATGAACAGGCAGGAAAAGAAATGACAGAAAGTATAAATGAAATTTCCAAGGACAATCATCGGCTGAAGACGGAAAACCAGCAATTAAATGCACTAAATCAACAGTTGAACAAAACAGAACAACTTCTCAAATCAACCAATCAGCAATTGATGGCTGATGAGGAAGAGCTTAGAATAGTCCACAATGACCTGATCGAGCGGGTTAGAGAACTCAATTGCATGTTCGGGATGTCTGAGCTTGTTGAACAACACGACCTGACACTTTATGATTTTTTCACTCAACTTGTCCAGCTTATTCCGCCTGCCTGGAAGTACCCTGACATAACATGCGCCAGAATAACCTTTGACAGCAAAGAGTATAATACAAACAATTTCAAGCCAACCAGATGGATGTTGTCTGCTGCTATTAACGTAAGCGGGCAAAAAGCAGGAGTTATTGAAGTTTGTTACCTCAAAGAGATGCCTATGATCGATGAAGGTCCTTTCCTTAAACAGGAAAGAATATTACTCGACGCAATGGCTCATCGATCAGGCGAACTTATTGAGCATCGAAAAACAACGGAACAAATGAATGCCGCTGTTCAACAGCTAAAAGCTTCAAATCAGCAGTTGCAGGCCGCTGAACAACAGCTAAGGGCATCCAACCAGCAGTTGAAGGCAGGACAACAGCAGCTAACATCGGCCAACCAGCAATTGAGGGCAACTGAGCAGCAGCTAAGAGCATCCAACCAGCAATTGAAAGCCGACGAACAGCAGCTAATATCCGCCAATCAGCAATTAAAGGCAGCCGAACAGCAGCTAAGAGCATCCAACCAGCAATTGATAGCCGATGAACAACAGTTAAATGCTGCAAATCAGCAGTTAAAGGCAAACGAAAAGGAACTTCGCCACAGCAGAGCAAGATACAAGGCGATGTTTGATTTTACCATGAGCGGTATAGCCGTTTACGAAGGCATCAATAATGGCAATAACTTTGTGATCAGAGATTTCAATCCGGCAGCGGAAAAGATTGAGAAAGTTAGTAAGCAGGACATCATGGCCAGAGATGTTCAGGATGTGTTTCCCGGCATACAAAAAATGGGACTTCTCGATGTCTTCAAAAGGGTCTGGAAAACAGGTAAAGCAGAATTATTCCCCCTGGTGCAATACAAAGATGACAGGATCGAAGGATGGAGAGAAAACTTTGTCTTCAAGCTGCCTTCAGGCGAATTGGTAGCGATCTTTAAGGATCTTACAAAGCTCAAGCAGACAGAGGAAGCATTAATTGATAATGAAGCCCGGCTTTCAACTATAATGAACAACCTGCCGGACATGTCATATCAATGCAAAAACGACGAACACTGGACCATGTTGTTTGTAAATGATGCATGCAAACAGCTTACCGGTTACCAGCCCGCCCAGCTTATCGATAATAAAGACGTCTCCTATAATGATCTGATCCACCCGGATGACAAAACATTCGTCAGGCAGCAGGTGGACCAGGCTATAAATGCCGGAAAGCCCTATGAACTTGAGTATCGCATTATTTCTGCGGACGGCAAAGTGAAATGGGTTTGGGAAAGGGGTGGACAAAGAATCTCACATGACAACCAGAATGTGCTGGAAGGTTTAATACGTGACATCACAGGACGCAAGCGGATGGAAAAAATGCTGCGGGACTCTGAAAGAAGGAATCTCACCCTGCTTGAAGGTTCGCCGGTCTGCAACAAGATCATCGACCTTGATTCACGGCTTCTGTATATGAGTGCTGCCGGAGTAAAGCAGCTAAAGATACCCGACATCAAGCCTTATTACGGAAAGCCATATTCTCCCAGGTTCCATCCAGAGTCGATGCGGATACCTTTCAACGAACATCTGGAAAGAGCCAAAACAGGAGAAATTTCCAGCGTAGTAACCTCGGTGCTCGATATGGAAGGTGGAAAAGTGTGGTACGATACGACTTTCGTGCCGGCACGCGATGATGAGGGACGCATCGAGTATATCATCGCAACATCCGTGGACATCACCAAACGAAAACAGGCTGAAAAGTCTATCAGAGAGATGGCACTTTTTGCTGAACTAAATCCAGCTCCCGTAATGCGAGTTAATAAAGAAAAGGTTATTCTCTCATGTAATCCCGCATCGAAACAAATTTTGGGAGCAAAGGCTGTAGAGGGTGAATTGATCTGTTCAGTGTTGCCCAGTTTTTTCAATATCGATCTGGATGAATGTATAACCCATAGCCAGGTATTGACACATGAGACCGCAATTGATGGTAACTACTACCAGTTTGTTATTCGTGGCATTGCTGATCTGAGTCTGGCGAACATTTATGGAAGCGACATCACCAAACGAAAAGAACAGGACGCCCTTCTTGACGCAAGATTGAAACTAAGTGAGGCATCGCTCGACCACTCCATTGATGGACTGATAAAAGTCTTTTTAGATGAAGCGGAAAAACTCACCGGCAGCGAGATCGGTTTCTTCCATTTTGTCGAAGATGACCAGGCGACAGTTAGGCTGCAGACATGGTCCACCAACACGCTCGAAAATATGTGTACTGCCGAGAGCAAGGGTATGCACTATCCAATTAGTGAAGCAGGCGTATGGGCAGATTGTGTAAAAGAGCGCCGACCTGTGATACATAATGATTACGCGAGCCTTACTAATAAAAAAGGATTGCCCAAGGGGCATGCAACGGTAATTCGTGAGTTACTGGTTCCTGTGATTAGAGGCGGTAAGATCAAGGTAATTCTTGGCGTAGGAAACAAAGAAACTAACTACAACAAGAATGATGTTGACATCACTTCCGTTTTGGCAGATATGGTCTGGGATATTATCGAAAGAAAACATGCTGAGGAGGAACTGAGGCAAAGCAGAGAACAACTCAGCAAATTCATGGAATCGGCCACGGATGGCTTTATGCTGTTCGATTCACAATTGAATCACATTGAGATCAACAAAGCAGCACTTGATATAATCAGCCAGACTCGCGATGATGTCATTAACAAAAACATTACCGAAATCGTCCCGAACATAAAACAATCCGGACGATACGACAAATACATGAACGTGATCAGAACAGGCAAACCGGTCATGATCTCTCAGTTCAAGTCGCATCCCAAATTCGGTAACAAACATATCGAACTTAAGGCTTTCAAAGTTGGCCAGGGACTTGGGATGATCCTCAACGATATTACCCACCGAATAATAGCCGAAAAACAAATCAGGGATAACCAGGAGCGCCTTAGAGCCTTAACGGCCAGAATGTCATCGATAGAAGAAAGAGAGAAAAAACGTATTGCAGAAGGCATCCACGACAGCATAATACAACCTCTCGTCTTCCTTGATGTCAAGATGAAATCGCTTAGGACAGCCGCCAGCGACAACAAGACAACAGAGTCCTGCGACCAGATGCGGACTATCCTCGGCGATCTTATTAAACAGTCCCGCTCATATATTTTTGACCTGAGCCACCCCATTCTTTACGAACTGGGGCTTGAAGCTGCGTTGGAAGAATGGCTGCAAACAGAGATCATATATGAACACGGATTGTCTATTGATCTTCAGGTTAAGACACAAACTAAGGACCTGGAACATGGTTTGTTGACATTTTTATTTAAATCGGCCAGGGAGCTTTTGATCAATATTGTCAAACATGCTAAGGCAAATAACGTCAATATTTCCGTTGCCAGAAAACAGGATAATATTATACTTTGTGTAAAAGATGACGGTTGCGGCTTCGATGAGGAGAGCTTTCAAATTAAACATGATAAAACTTCTGGCTTTGGACTTTTCAATATCCGTGAGCAGCTTACCTACATGGGTGGTAATATTAAAATAATATCCAAGCCGGGACAGGGTAGTGAGATCGTCCTGACGGTTCCATCGGGAAACAAAACCTTAATTTGAAGGGGAGTTTACTATGAGCATAAAAGTATTAATCGTCGATGACCATGGTATTTTGCGATCCGGGATCGAATTAATTGTCGCCCAGACCGAAGATATGGAGATTGTTGGTCAGGCCTGTGACGGGCATGAAGGAATTGAACTTGCCCGAAAACTCAAACCAGACGTCGTGCTTATGGACATCAGCATGCCGGGATTAAACGGCATCGAAGCAACCAAAGAGATCGTTAGAGAAAACTCTGACATCAAGGTCCTGGCACTGTCGGCTCATTGCAACAGGCGTTTCGTCAAGGATATGCTGCAAGCCGGAGTTGTCGGATATACCCTCAAAGATTCAATGGCCGATGAACTTATCGTAGCTATCAGAACTGTTCATGACGGTCAGCAGTACTTATGTCCAAAGGTGGCTAGTATTATTATTGCCGAATACGTTACCGATGGTCAACCGAGCAGCGAAACGACATCAGCAGACAAACTGACAGCAAAGGAACGCGAACTTATCAGGTTATTGGCTGATAATATGTCAAACAAAGAAGCAGCGAGACTGCTTCATGTCAGCGTCAAAACTGTTGATGCCCGCCGCCGCGCCGCAATGGATAAGCTTGGAATAACCGGTATCGCGGAATTGACAAAGTTCGCTATCCGAGAAGGACTGACCACACTTAACAACTGATTCTCCAACAGCGGTCCACATAATACATCCACTGGCCATCATACCTGCCTATTAGTCGTTTAAGCTACAGTAATAATAATTCAAGTTAATTCAAGCCGATGTCCGATAATATCATCATGATCTTTATTTCTGAAAGGATTTATGATGAGACCACTGAAAATCACCTATCAAATAACATCGAAAGAAATTGCAAACCTTGTCCGAACAGAA
>DAOWHR010000029.1 GCA_030641315.1 Anaerohalosphaeraceae bacterium
GACACATCGACCCACTCCGGGTCCGGCCACGCGTAACCATTCACCTCATCCAGAGTTGCTTCAGCCAAAGGATGGCTCAGCGGCTGACCGTAACCGATACCATCACGCTCAACACCGAACACCGTCCGGCTGTTGGCACCTTCCGACAGTTCGAACTCGGGCCCGACATATTCCCCGAATACCCTGCGAAAATCATCACGAAACAGAACCAGCAAACCCTCGTCATCAACACCAAGTTCCCTCTTGGCCTTTGCACGAAACTCATCGCTCATCCCGCACCAGCACGGAACACGGTCAACACCCTCATGCGCAAAAACGCCAAGAACACGCTCTCTCGAATTCATTGAAACCTTTCATCTGATGTTGTAGAATATTGTTTACCACGAATTGCCTGACAGGCTAATAAAAGCATAACCGTCCTGCATGAATTCCAGGTCCTCACCCTCATTCGCTGGAGGTGTAGCGTAAAATGTCTGCTTTTCAGCCATAGTGATCGTGCTTTTATCTTTCCACTTGCGAAGATCGGCATGACCGTCTGCAAAGCCCAGTGTACTGGAATCGACATGCCATATCGCAATGGGATCGACCCATTGTTTAGCGACAGGTCTGATGACCCACGATCCCATATTGGCCCCACGTCCATCCATCTCCTCAACAAAAATATATTTTGATGATGGCTGCTTAACTTGTGACTGACGTGTGCAGGGAACAATGCCCCAGCTGCTTTGACTTCTTTTGTCAAGATCAACACCAAACATGGCCCCTGCAATAGAATAACTCCTGTAACCTCCTTCACCGGTACCGCCGGCCTTGGGGGCCGTTTTATACCTCTGGTCACCCCTACAATGATAAACCTTGGGATTCTCAAGATACGGGTAAAGCAATCCTCGTTTAATGCCGTTGATCTTTTCGTCAATGCTGGAATTGGTAGCCGTCACTCCGGCACCGTTCTCAGACTGAGGGTTACACGCCCATGAGGATGCATTCCACGCCGGACTGACCTGCTGATAAGGATCAACACTAGTTGTGCCGCCGACAATCTTACCGCTATTCTCCGCCGAATACATGTACCACGCCTTCGACATCTGTCCCAGATTAGAAAGACATACGGCTGCCTGAGCCTTTTTCTTAACAATACCAAGTGCAGGCATCAGGATTGCAAGCAACATTGCGATAATTGAGATGACGACCAATAATTCGATGAGTGTAAACGCCTTTTTGTTCATACTTCTCTCCATTTCACAAACAAACTGTAGGATTTAAAAAAACCACACTGCTAGCCAGTATACGCTCTTAAAAACCGTTTGTAAATGAGATTATATGTAAATAATTTTCTATATTGCGCAATACAAGACCATTCACCTCTAGGAATTACGGAATCGTCTGCGGTACTCAAGCGGACTTATGCCCTGGGCACTGCTGAAAAAGTTGGAAAAATAAGCCACAGTAGTAAAACCAGATTTTTCGGCTATTTTAGCTACAGAAAAATCTGTCTCAATAAGCATTTTCCTCGCTTCGGACAGCTTCACCCGTCGTATCTCAGCGGCAATACTGCGCCCAAGGCTTCTCTTAAATCTTAGCTCCAGCATCCTCCGTGACAGCGTCGTAACCTCAACCGTATCGTCTACGTTAATATTTCCCAACGCCATTGTGCGTATGAAACTGACAGCTTTGGCGACCTCATCGTCCTCTATAGCGAATATGTCTGTCGACTGTCGGCTTACCACTCGCACAGGATCGATAATCACCTTGCCGGTCGCTCGCTTGCCGCTGCGTATCTGCTCATCCAGCATCGCCGCGGCCCGGTAACCGGCAGTTTCAGTCGAACGAATGATCGAACTCATCGCCGGCGTTGTGATCTCACAAACCATATCGTCATTGTCAAGCCCAAGCACCGCAACCTCATCCGGGACAGCAAGTCCGGCATTACTCGCTGCCTGCAGACAATCTCGACCGCGCTCGTCAGTACAAGCGAAAACTCCAACAGGCTTTTCAAGCCCTAATAGCCACTCCGATAGGATTCGCTCCTCGTTTATCCACGAACGCTGTGACTTTTTCTTGGGCTGATGATAGACATGTGCCTTTACACCCGCCTCATCAGCAGTCTTACGAAACGATCGTGCAAGACCATGCGACCACGCAAAATCGTCAAGCCCCACATAAGCGACATTCTTAAACGCCCGGTCGATATAATACATCGCCGCCATCCTGCCCTCAGCCTCATGGTCGCCGTCGATGGTGATCACGTTAGGCATCGGCTTGCGAAGATAAGGACAAATTATCGCAGGCAGTTTCAACTCCTTGAGCTGTTCGATATTATGCGGTTCACGCATAATGATCCCGTTAGCTCCCCATTCCTTTAATTTCTTAAGCGATGGTGCCTTCTCACCCGCATCGCACCGGTGCATCCCGGGCACACGGTAAAACTCCCACGGCCCGTGATCTCGGCTGTATCGGCTAATACCTCGAATAACACTCCGCCCAAAACAGCGGCTCGTTTCGATCAATAGAATTATCTTGATTGGTGTATTAGTCATAAATATTTTGTTTGCTGGCATTCTTTTGTTTGATTGACATACTATCGTATATCGACAATAATAAACACAATGGCTTTGTATGTCAAGAAAGGCTTGCTTAAATATGAATATCTACTCATATCAAACTCCGCCAAAATGGTGGGCACCAAAACTAAGCCCATTCTTCTTTAAGTTCTGGACACCGCTAAGAAAAACCGCCAGACTCAAAAAAGAGCAGGTCAAAGAAGTCAAACTCATAAACCCCGAAAACCTCACCGATGCAATGGCTGGCAATAACGGAATCCTCATAACCCCGAACCACTCGAGTCACGCAGACCCCCTCGTCATCTGCCGAACAAGTGAGATCGTTTCAAAACCCTTCTACTACATGGCCGCTTGGCAGGTCTTCGCACGCTCGAACTTCTTCCGCCAGCACGTCCTCGCCCAGCACGGTGTGTTCAGCGTAGACCGTGAAGGCACAGACATGCGGGCTTTCAGACAAGCCGTAGACATCCTCCAGAACAAACCGAACCCACTCGTCATCTTCCCCGAAGGCGAAATATACCACGTCAACGACCGGGTAACTCCGTTCCGTGACGGCCCCGCCGCCATCGCACTCACCGCCGCCAAACGTGCGGACCGCGAGATTATGATCATACCGACAGCCGTAAAATATCAATACATCCAGGATCCCACCGACAAGCTGATCGAACTGATGGCCACCCTCGAAGCGAACATCCTCTGGCGAGTACGCCGCGACCTCCCCCTGACAGAAAGGATATACCTCTTCGCCCAGGCAATGCTCGCCCTAAAAGAACTCGAATACCTCGGCCACACTCAGGACGACTCATTGACCGACCGAATCAGGACACTGTCAGAATTCATCCTCCAAAGGATAGAGGAACGATGCGAAATTGAACACGAAAACGCCTCGATTCCGGAACGGGTTAAGGCCTGTCGCCGTGCCGCGATTAAACGCCTCGAAGATTCAGACGCTGACAACCTCCCACAGATAAAAAATGACCTCGACGACCTGCTCATCGTTACACAACTCTTCAGCTACCCGGGCGACTATATTAACGCAAACCCAACAATAGAACGCATCGCCGAAACTTTCGACAAGTTCGAAGAGGACATACTGAAAGCGCCAACCGCAACGATCAGGGCGCCGCGAAAAGTGACCGTCGCATTCGGATCGCCGATACTGGTAACACCCGACCGAAGCAATAAAAACGCGATACACCGTCTGACAACCAAACTGGAAACCGAGGTGCAAAACCTCCTCGACAAAATAAACCGGTGATTTGCTTTAACCAAAATGATTACTATCATCCAACGGTAGAAAAAAACCATCAGGGAGGGCGTGAGCCTTTAACTCGAGCGAGCAGTAGCCCGAAGCGCGAGGGCGTGTTGCCCAAATGCGAAATCCGAATATTGAAATACAAAACAAATAAACATTCCAGCGGCAAAATCACAAAACCTCATTCGGACGCAGTCAGAACCGTTTCGAGCATTTGCTTTTTAGAGTTTATTGTTTGTTTAGGATTTAGTGTTTAGGGTTTGGGCAACACGCCCGCCAGGAAGGGCGAAAGCTTTTCACACGAACGAACAGTAGCCCGAAGCGCAAGCGCAGGGACAGGAGATCGCAATAGTATGATAAAATAAACTTATGCAATTACTCTTCAAGCCGCAAATCCACGCCAGATGAAAACCACCCATACATGTCATTCCAGCGAAGGCTGCAGTCCAGACGTACAATAACAAGACCTTCACCCAACCCAATTATCTAAAGCAGTCTAAGATAAGGCAAATGCTTCTGTATCCAGATCAGATCCTCGCTGCCGGGATCGTCCATGTGAGGTGTCGGTTTCTCCAGCCATTTGATCGTGTCCTTGTCCCGCCACTTATAAAGTTCCGCATGACCGTCAGCAAACCCGAACGTGCTCGCCTCGTTATGGAACATCGCGACCGGGTCCGTCCATTTGGTCCCAGTAGGAGGAACGCACCACGCACCCATGTTATAACCCCTTGCGTCCGTCTCTTCGAGAAATACATATTTCGACGATGGCTGTCGGATCTGGCTTTGCCTCGTGTAAGGAACAAGCCCCCATGCTCCACGGTGCGGAAACGCGTTGGCACCCGATGGGATCGAGTACGAGCGGTACCCGCCTTTGCCGCTATAGCTGGTATCTAAAGGCGCCGACTTTGATCGATTGTCAGCATTGCAGTGATAGACCTTGTGGTTTTCAAGATACGGCCACAACAAACCCCTCTTGATACCAATGATCTTTTCTTCAATTTCAGAACCGCTGCCCCTGACGTTACCGCTTTCGTCTTGCGGCTGTAAAACCCAGGGATCACATGGGCTATTATCATGTGGAGGTTTGGGCCACCTTGCTAAAATAGTGCCGGTTGTTGTCCCGCCCACAAGCCTGTCGCTGTTTTCCGCCGCGTACAGATACCACGCCTTGCTCATGCTGTCCAGATTCGCAAGACAAACGACACCCTGAGCCTTTTTCTTTACAACGCCAAGCGATGGCATCAGGATCGCCAAAAGAAGTGCGATGATGGAAATGACAACAAGCAGTTCGATAAGAGTGAAACCCTTGCGTTTCATAGTTACCTCCCTAAAAAAAGACATACTTAACACCAATAGATACCACCGCTACCTTTGTCTTGATTCGGCATCGACATTGCCTTCATAAGCGTAAATAAGCTTTCCGAAGGGATATATGATTATAGACTGTTTTTTTTGAAAAAAAACAAAAAAACGCAGAAATGGAATGCCTCAATACGGTCCTTCTAAATCAATCATTGACTTATTCCGCAATGTAATGTACAATACACCCTGTTAATGCATCTTAAAAAAGGGCTTTATGGATCTGCGAGAACTTGGCTGGAACGATTTTTTTGCTGACAGCTTTGCCCCATACAAGGCAAAGGGGCTTACTGTCGCCCGTGTCATCAGGGAGCATCGTAAGAAGTTCCTCATCTGCACCGGCGACCTCGACATTCAGGCCGAAATGGCCGGCCGTATAGTACACAAGGCTGCTTCAAGAGCCGAACACCCAACAGTGGGCGACTGGGTAGCTGTTCGCCTGCTCGAAAAAGGACAGGCATTCATCGAAGCCGTCCTCCCACGAAAAAGCAAGTTCTCACGCAAAGGCGCAGGCCTCAACAACAACGAACAGGTCATCGCAGTAAACGTCGACACCATCTTCCTCGTTACCGACATGGCTGGCGACTTCAATCTCCGCCGCCTCGAAAGATACCTCGTACTCGCATGGGACAGCGGAGCAAAACCCGTCATAATACTAAACAAAATGGACCTCTGCGATGACATACACAGCTACGTCTCAGAAGCCAAATTCATCGCACCGGACGTCCCCGTCCACGCCATAAGCGCCGTAGAATCACAGGGCATCGAAGGCCTTCACGAATACCTCGGCGTCGGAAAAACCGTCGCACTGCTCGGCTCCTCAGGCGTCGGAAAAAGCACTCTCATAAACAGCATACTCGGAATGGAACGGCTTGAAGTCGGCCAGGTCCGCCCCGAAGACGGCAAAGGAAGACACACAACAACTCATCGAGAGCTTATTGTACTCCCCGAAGGCGGAGCAGTAATAGACAACCCCGGTATGAGAGAACTTCACATGCTCGCCGACCTCGACGATCACCGAATGATGCTGGCGTTTGAAGACATCGCGGACATCGCAGAAAACTGCAAGTTCCGCGACTGCCAGCACATGCACGAACCAAACTGTGCGGTACGTGATGCTGTAGAAAACGGAACCATTAATTCAGACAGGGTCGAAGGCTACCTGAAACTAAGACACGAAATTCAGCTTCTAACCCTCAGACAGCAGCAAAACCTAAGCAAAAAAGAAGTGCAAAAACGACAGGCACTACACGGCAGAAGACCAAGAAGAAGAAAACGGTAATCTATTTTCAACAAAAGGATGAGTGAACATGAAAACAAAAAAAGCATTTACCCTGATCGAATTGCTCGTCGTAATTTCCATCATAGCAATGCTCCTCGCAATACTGATGCCCGCCCTCGGCATGGTAAAAAAGAAGGCTCAGGCTACAGTCTGCAAAGCCAATCAGCACCAGTGGGGCCTGTGCTACCAACTATACACACATGACTTTAATGGTTCGCTGCCTTCATACGAAGGTGCCACTGTTCGCGTGTCATACATGGAATCGCTAAGACCATATTATGACGACGTAAACAAAATGAGAACCTGCCCCGCCGCCTCAAAACCATCAACAAATAATCCCACAACCTTGCAGCCGCTAAGTTTCTTTGGAAGCACATACAACGCCTGGCAGATCGACCCAGTCGCAGGCTGGCTCGATAACGAAGACTGGGGCATCGGATCTTTCACCGAAAATTCATGGATCAGAACAAGCACCAACGCTTCATGGATACCCAAACAGTGGGGTAGTTTAACAAAAATGACAAGAACTTCTGAAGTGCCGCTCCTGCTCGATGGACGATGGCAAGACTCACATGTCGAAAATGACATACCAGCCTCTGCAAGTCCCGAAATACGATTCTACAATATTGGCAACTGGTGGTCCATAAGAACATTCATGATGCGAAGACACTCAGACGGAATAAACGCAGCAATGGCTGACATGTCATCAATACAGATAAGGACAGAGGACCTCTGGACCCTCAAATGGCACAGGCAATTTGAAAAGATTACAGATGTGGACCTGCGATGGCTCACTGACAAACTGTAAAAAAACGATTGCATAACAATTTAGGGCAGTTCTATTAATTGCTTTTAGGCGGCAAATAGAAGATTATTGTATTCCGCCAGGCAAGATGATCAGGGCAATTGCAGATCTAACTTAGCCCGCCGATTCATTCCGGCGGGTCGGCACCGCAATAAAACACCCTTCGAAATCAAAAAGATTCGCTTATCCGCCAAAATGAATCATCCAGGTGTCGAAATTGTACAATATTTTATTGTAAGATAACGAACGCACGTTTAGCACAAATATGAGATAATGGCAATTGTTGTTATATTTCTAAACAGTTGTTCCGTTAAGGATGCGATCAAATGCGTACAAAAGCGAATAAAGCCTTCACGCTCATCGAACTGCTCGTCGTAATTTCCATCATAGCAATGCTCCTCGCAATACTGATGCCTGCCCTTGGCGCTGTCAAGGAACGAGCCAGATCGGTTGTATGCAGGGCTAACCTGCACCAGTGGGGCCTGTGTTACCAGCTTTACTCAAGTGACTGGGATCAACTCCCAACATTTATAGGCGGCACAGTCGGGCAGACGACTTATATGGAATCTTTGCGGGATTATTACGACGACGTTAATAAGATGCGTACATGTCCCTCAGCAACCAAGGTCGCGGAAAAAGGCTGGACAGCATGGGATGGTTCTAACAACATACCCGGTCAAGCATCAAAGGCATGGTATATCGACACTGCAAATTCCGGCTGGATGGCCAACGATGACTGGGGGGTTGGTAGCTTCGGAGAAAATTCATGGATACGAGAAACCGTGGGCAAGCAGCAGACATGGGGCAGTCTTACCGCAATGAAACGACCTACTGAAGTCCCTCTTATACTGGACGCAAGATGGAACAATGCCTGGCCCACTGACAACAGGCCGGCACTGGCAACCAGTGAATCGCAGCATTACAACATCGGCAACTGGCCAAGCATGTCATGTTTCGCGATGAGACGACATGCCGACGGAGTCAATGCCGCAATGGCAGATATGTCTGCCATTCCTGTCGACGCAGAGGAACTGTGGAACCTGAAATGGCAAAAAGAATTCAAAAAGGCCTTTGACAGTGAGTTTGCTTGGCTCGGATGGTGGAACAAAAAAGTAGAATATGCAGCCGCAAAAAAGGAAGGGAGTTTCGCCCGCA
>DAOWHR010000154.1 GCA_030641315.1 Anaerohalosphaeraceae bacterium
AATGGATTTCATGGTGGAAGAGCAGGAGCGGGGTATCACTATTACATCAGCGGCGACCCGTTGCCCGTGGAATGGTCATGATATCAACCTGATCGATACTCCTGGGCATGTTGATTTTACGGCTGAGGTTGAGAGATCGCTACGAGTTCTTGATGGTGCTGTGGCAGTTTTTGATGCGAGCGAGGGTGTTCAGGCACAGAGCGAAACGGTTTGGAGGCAGGGCCAGAAGTATAATCTTCCTTGTTTGTGCTTCATTAATAAAATGGATAAGGTCGGGGCAGATTTTGAGATGTCAATTGACAGTATTCGTCAGAAACTCCTTGCCAATCCAGTGCCTGTTCAGATACCGATAGGTGCTGAGGGCAATTTTACTGGTTTTGTCGACCTGCTTGAAATGCAGGCATATTATTTTGAGCCTGATAAACATGCATCGAAGTTTCATACTGAGTCAATTCCCGAGGATATGGCAGATGCTGCTGAGGAGGCCAGGCACGGTCTTGTTGAAGCTGCCGCAGAGTTTGACGATGATCTTATGGAAGACTATCTGCACGATAAGGAGATAGATGACGCCATACTCATCCGTGCTATCCGTAAGGGTACATTGTCTAGTAAGGTAAATCCTGTATTCGTCGGCTCGGCATTGAAGAGTATCGGCAGCAGACGGCTGCTTGACGGTGTAACGTCATTTTTGCCCTCGCCTGCTGACAGACCTGAGTTGATCGGGCATAAGCCAGGTAAAGAAGATGCTGAAATAAAAGTTGTATGCGACGATAATAAGCCATTTGTGGCGGTTGCGTTTAAGATAACCAGCGATAAACATGGGGATCTTTATTTTCTGCGAATATATCAGGGTACGCTCAAGAAGGGCACGCGTGTTCTGAACAGTGGTCGAGGCAATAAAGAGAATATTACCAGGATATTCCAGATGCACGCGGCATCAAGAGAGGTTAAGGATGTCGCTACGGCGGGGGACATTGTGGCCGTGATCGGCCTTAAAGATACCTTGACGGGTGATACGCTTTGCGATCCGAAGCATCCGGTATTACTTGAGAGTATAACTTTTCCAGAAACTGTGATTAGTATGTCTATTGAGCCGAGGACATCTGCTGAACGAGCCAAGCTTGGCGAGGCATTAGCGATCCTACGGCGCGAAGATCCGACTTTTAACGCTAAATTTGATGATGAAACAGGCCAGACGATCATCAGCGGTATGGGTGAGCTTCATCATGAGATATTGAAGAACAAGCTTGTGCGTGATATGGGTGTTGATGTTCGTGTGGGTAAGCCTAAGGTCGCTTACAGGGAGGCTATCAGTGCGGCAGCCGAAGGTGTGGGTAAACTAGTCAAGCAGACCGGCGGACGGGGTCAGTACGGTCATGCTGAGATCAAAATAGAGCCTTTGATGGATGAAAAAGGGCATTACAGCAAAGAAAATTCCGTAGTCGATGATGTTGTCGGCGGTACGATACCTAATGAATATATTAAGCCGACTATGGATGGAGTTTTTGACGGGCTTACTTCAGGTGTGCTTGCGGGTTATCCTGTTGTCGGTGTACAGGCGACGATAGTGGATGGTTCCTCGCATTCTGTCGATTCGTCTGAGCAGGCTTTTGAACAGGCTGGCATGCTTGCAATACGAAATGCTATGGAGAAGGCCGGTCCGGTATTGCTTGAGCCTATAATGAAGGTTCAGGCCGTTGTGCCCGAATCCAACTTCGGCACAGTTCAGGGCAGTCTGATCGCTAAACGCGGTATAATCACCGAAACCCGTATGCATGGCAATATGCGAATTATCGAGGCAAATATTCCACTTGTTGAGATGTTCGGTTATGCAGGCGAAATACGGAGTTTAACGGCAGGCAGGGGCAGTTTTTCGATGGAGCCTTTGTGTTACGAGAAAGTTCCTGAACAAATTTCTGAGAAAATTTTATCTTACTATTGACAGTTTTTTTTTAGTGTGTTATAAATAGCATCTTTGACAGCCGGAGCGAGCACTGTTTTATTATACGGTGCGTATCAAGTTGGGCTGATTTCACTATACGGGCATTAGATTTGACTTGCGGCATTGTTGCTGACAGTTGTACTGCCTGAACAGTTAGCGGGATCGCACTTTCGATACTTCCATCGCATAAGCAAGATGCTTTTTTCCGGTTATTAGGACTTAAACCGTAGTTATTAGCGCTGGGAATGAGGAAAATATCAGTAATTTCCAACTTTTAGCTTGTTTTTTTGTGTGAAGGTGTATATGTTTATCCCCTTCGACAAAAATTGAGAGTATTATATCGGCATAGTTAATTGCCTCCTGAGGAATTGAAATGGCAACTGAAACTGAAAGAATTAGAATTAGAATGGAAGCTTACGACACGAAGTCACTCGATACTTCTGCCAAGGAGATAGTCGATCAGGCTCGTCGTACGAATGCCCGTGTAAGCGGCCCTATTCCGCTTCCGACGCGAATTGAACGTTATACAGTACTTCGCAGTCCTCACGTAAATAAGAAGTCTCGTGAGCAGTTTGAGATGCGTACTCATAAACGTCTCATTGATATTCATGAAGCTAACGCCCGCACGGTAGAAGCGCTTAATCGCCTTGTTGTTCCCGCGGGCGTTTTTGTTAAGATCAAGGCATAGATATATTATATGTAATGTATTTTTCGTCGAATTAACGGCGTGTTTCAAAGGAATAAGAGTATGGCAATGTTGCTAGGCAAAAAAATCGGTATGACTCAGGTCTATGACTCTGACGGCAAGTTGTTACCGGTAACAGTCGTTCAGGCCGGCCCGTGCAAGGTCCTTCAGGTCAAGACGAATGAAACCGATGGGTATACAGCGATCCAGATGGGTTTTAGCGATGTAAAAAAGTCTCGCGTTAAGAAGCCTGCTGAAGGTCATGCGAAAAAGGCAGAGGCGACTTCTAAGCGTTTTATTCGTGAATGGCGTCTTGCAGAAGGCGCTGAAGCACCATTTGGTCTTGGTGAAGATATTACTGTGTCGGCATTTTCAGAAATAACATATGTTGATGTTTCTGGTACAAGCAAGGGTAAGGGTTTTGCAGGTGTTATGAAGCGTCATGGCTTTGGCGGATTTCCTGCGAGCCATGGTTGTAAACGTAAGCACAGAGCTCCCGGTTCGATTTCCAGTCATGCCAGTGATCTTGGTCACGGCGGAAACCTGAAGAAGGGTAAGCGTATGGGCGGACACATGGGTGACGTTCGTGTTACGACAAAGAACCATCAGTTGATTGGCATTGACGAAGAACGTAACATCCTTGTTATCAAGGGTGCGGTAGCCGGTGCGGCCGGCGGTTATGTTGAAATCCGCCAGTCGAAGACGAAGCAGTAATTCGGCTTGCAGCGGTTTTAGAATAGATATAGCAAATAAGACGTTGGATAGAAAAAATGATAGATGTTGCGGTATATAACAGAGAAGGCAAGGAAGTCGAAAGCCTGCAGGTAGACGAGGGCGTATTCGGCGGCTATGTTCGTTATCCGCTGCTCAAGCAGGCGATCGTGATGTATCATGCCAATAAGCGTGTTGGAACGGCAGCTACCAAGAGCAGAGGTATGGTAAAGGGATCAACCCGCAAGCTTTTCCGCCAGAAGGGCACAGGAAACGCTCGTGTTGGTAACGCCCGAACAGGTAAGCGTGTTGGCGGCGGAGTTACTTTCGCTAAAGTCGCTCGCGATTTCGGCAAGGATATGCCCAAAAAGCAGAGGCGTCTTGCGACAAATTCTGCGATACTGGCCAAACTTCAGAGCGGCAGCTTGGTCGTGGTTGAAGATTTGGCTTTTGACGCACCTAAGACGAAGGCATTTGCCAGTGTTCTCGGTAATCTGAATATCGACCGCAGTTGTGTTGTTACGACGACGGGATACGATGATAACCTTTATAAGTCGGCCCGCAACGTACCGAAGATATCGGTGATGCCGGTTAGTCTTTTAAATGCCGGTTCAATCTGCAACTGTCAGAAGATGTTGTTTACAAAAGACGCGTTTATGTCGCTAATCAATAAAGATCAGAGTGAAAATTAGAGTAGGTATTTGCAGTGGATGATCATAATATTGTAATCAGGCCTTTAGTAACCGAGCAGGGTATGCATTTCGCGAGCAAGCTTAATGCTTATTCTTTTGAAGTGAACAAAAAAGCCAATAAGATCCAGATAGGCCAGGCAATTGAACGGCTTTATGGAGTAAAGGTTTCAGAGGTTCGTACGGCTAACCGCAAGGGCAAGCCCAGGCGCCGCGGCAGAAGTGCCGGAACTACGAGCAGCTGGAAGAAGGCTGTAGTTGTTCTTCATGAGGATTACCATATAGATCTGTTCTAGTTGTTAAGTGTTAGGTCGGCGTAGAGTGCCGATGTAAGGAATATTGAGTTATGGCAATAAGAGTATACAAACCGACAAGCCCAGGTCGCAGACATGGGTCAGTTATCGACTACAGGAAAGAGCTTACTACAGATAAGCCTGAGAAGACTCTCTGTAAGCGTATAAAGAAGAGCGGCGGTCGTAACCATCACGGCAAAACTACGGTTCGTTTTCGCGGCGGTGGTGCAAGACGGATATACCGCATGATAGATTTCAAACGCAACAAAGACAATATGCCAGCAACGGTCGCTACGATCGAATATGATCCGAACCGTAACTGCTTTATCTCGCTTGTTAATTATGAAGACGGCGAAAAGCGTTATATCCTGGCACCGGCAGGTCTAAGACCTGGTGATGTTATCGAGAGCGGCGAGAAGTGCGAACCTAAGATAGGTAACACAATGCCGTTAAGTTCGATCCCAGTGGGTGTTGAGATACATAATATTGAATTGACAGCCGGTCAGGGCGGCAAGCTTGTTCGCGGAGCGGGCGGTGTTGCAAGACTGATGGCAAAAGATGGCAACTGGGCAACGATAATTCTGCCTAGCGGTGAAATGCGTTATGTACGT
>DAOWHR010000295.1 GCA_030641315.1 Anaerohalosphaeraceae bacterium
AAGAGTCAGTTTGCCGTAAAACGCCAGAGCCTGACTCTTTGCCAGTGCACGAGCAGTTTCGGGATCACGGCTCATAGAACTGCGGAGATCCTTGTAAGCAGCTATAGCAAGGTCATAATTCTCATAGGCCTTCTGCTTTGGGGCTTCAGTATTTTTCGTGAACTCGCCAGCAAACCCTGTCAATGCTTCCTTAATAACACCGTCGCTTACGTTAGCAAGTAACTGAATTCTTGCCAAAAGATGATTCTGATCACGCAGCTTAACAGCATACATATCCGCAACAGCGACATAACATTCGGCCAACTGATGGTCAGCCATCTGCTTTGCGGTGTCCCTTGTTCTAATGCTCTTGTAATGACCGATAGCTTTTTCGTAAAGATCTGTCACTTCCTGAGTCTTCTCTTCAAAAGCGGCTAATGATGTCAGGGCCTGGGCGGTAAGGTCTTTCATTTCACTTTCGTGTGCCGTAACGAGTTGTTTAGCCTGATCGAGTTGTTCTTTTAAAGGATCTATACGGTCAGTTGTACTTGCCACTTTTTCAAGGCTTTCAAGTATCTGATCGACACCTTCCTGATACTTTTGAACCATTAACGAAGCCAATTGCAGTTTCGCATCAATCAGTTCTATCTGATCGGATAACTGCTGGATATCGATATGGAGTTTGGTATTTGCGCGAATCAGGTCATAAGCCTGCTTTTCAAGCTCGACCAACTGATCACCTGAAACAAGCTCAGCGGCTTTGATCTTACTGTCAGCATTAATCTGATTTTGTGATCGCTGCTCTATGAGGCTATCAAATTTGCTTTGCAATTGCGCTCTTTGCTGACCTAATGACTGCATTTCCGACTGCTTATCTTTAAGTCTGGCCTTTAAGCCGAAATCCCCATCGAGGACCTCTTTGAGCTTATCCGCCTCAGTGTTTGCCAAAGAGACAAGATTCTCAAATGTCATTTTGTTGTCATTTACAAAAACATTTTGCACCACTCCATCTGACAGTTTACCTACGATCCTGCTGGTATCTTCAGTCATGCCGCTAAGAGATAGCTGCAGCTTTCGAGCTTCGGTAAATGCCAGATCACCGGCAACAATATAGCCGCTGTTTGCCTTACCGCCGGCTTTGGAACCATACTTGCTCAAGGCAGATTGAATTGTCATGTATGACTTTTCAAAATCACCTGTCGCTTGATAATGCATGGTCGCCTCATCAGCAGCCTGCCTTACCTGCTTGGCTGCCTTGCTTTCAGGACTGTCGCCACAACCTGAGATAGTGACCAAAGATGTTAAGATTCCTATGATTACAACTTTTGCACAGATAACTGATCCAATTCGACGCACTTGTATATTCTCCATAAAAACAAAGCTTTAAACGCTGTATCGTAACGACTGTAATCACGTTTTGTCAAGCATTTTACTTTAGAGATTACCTATTGTATTGTTGAATATGCCTCTGTATTATAACAGGTTATGATTAATAAGCATATTATAAAGCAAAAAGCTTTGGATTTAGGTTTTGATCTTGTGGGAATAACCTCCGCTCAGCCCATCGACAACAGGGACATATCCGCATTGCAAAAGTGGCTTGAGCGTGGTTTTGAAGCCCATATGGGCTATATGCGCAAGAATATTGACAAGAGAACTGACCCGTCAAAACTGCTGGCCGATGCCAGATCTGTTATTTGTGTTGCCCTAAACTATAAAGTCACAGCAAGTTGCAAAAAACCTGATAAAAACAAGGCAACTGTCGCTGATTTTGCCCTATATGAAGACTATCACAGCTTTATTAAGAAACGATTATTCGTTTTGGCCGATTTTATCAAGACAAAAACATCTCCTGGAACATTCAAATTCAAGGCCTGCGTAGACTCCGTTCCCCTAGCTGAGCGATCGCTTGCTGAAAGAGCAGGACTTGGCTTTATTGGCAAAAACAGGATGCTCATTAACCCTGAACTTGGTTCGAATCTGTTTCTGGCTGAGTTGATCTGCAATCTTGAACTTTCCCCTGACGAACCAATGGAAGCTCAATGTCATTCATGCGATAAATGCGTAAAGGCCTGTCCCACCGGAGCACTTAATGCTTCAAAAGGCCTTGATTCCAACAAATGCGCCAGCTATTTAACCATTGAACACCGCCAGCAGATACCTGAATCAGAGCAAAGCGGAATCGGTAACTGTCTTTTCGGCTGTGATAAGTGCAGCTCGGTCTGCCCCTTTGATATCAACGCTCCCAAATGTAAAAACAAGGATATTCGTTTTTTTGACCAAAGACGCGATTTCTGCCCGGATGCATTAATCAGCTGGCAACAGGAAGATTTCGATAAGGCCTTTAAGGGCAGTACAGTTGAAAGACTTGGTTTGGATCTACTGAAAAGAAATGCACGGATATGCAGCAATAATTTGAACGCAAAAAAAGCCCGGTAATAAAAAAGGATTAATTTGTTTACGGGGCCAAAAAGATATCGTTTTCATCGCAGGGAACTTCACCTCTTAACAGGTCATAGATCAATTTCCCTCTGATAGTAAAAATATCATCGCCCATATGATATCTGCCTCGCATGAATGTGACACTGCCATCACCTAAGAGAAGATTCTGTCCTCTCCCGCCATGGTTGGTACTCATGATTTTGGTCATTTGATCAGTAATACTAAGCTTGCCATTTTGATTCTTATTAATGTCATATTCTTCAAAAACAGGGTTTCGGTCGACCAAAAGAGCGTCATTTGCCGATAGAGGCTTGTTTGCACGGACACGGCAATGTACAACAAAACTGTATGTCATGTTCCGTCTGGATGGAAAATCATCGTACTTGGCATAGTCCGCTTCAGGAATATCAATCTTCTGTCCGTCTTTACGGCCAGGGCAAAGAAAGTTGTCTGGTTTGACATAGCCGCCTTTTACCAACTCCCAGGGATAGCTGTTTTTCCATGCTCGGGTTCCATCCTCGGTTTCCCCGATAGAAGACAACAGGGATCCGTTGTCATTTACGAAACCTGAAATGCCCGCTGCTATATTTCTCTGGCGGGACTGACATTCGTTTTGCCTGGCAAGCTGCCGCATTTTGCCCAGAGATGGAAAGGCAAATGACATCACTGCAAGCAAAACAGCCGCAACAGCAGCCAGATCAGAAATATTATTCCACCATTTCTTGCCCGTATATACCTTGTTGCTATAGTTTTCGTTCTCACCACCAGCTGATTGCAGAGGATCCTCATTACGTACTTTTTCAGCCGATACAGCCAGATTAAGCCTTGCAATGGTAATATCGACAAGGTTATCAGGACATGGCTCATACTTGACCTGGTCCATTTGGCCAAGAGTTTGTTCCAGACTCGCGTAAAGCTCAGCGGCCCCTGAGTCGGATGCGATAAGATCTCTGCCTTTTCGGATCCTTTCATCATCCCCGCAACGGAAATAAAAGTCTAAAACGACATCTTTTTCTTCTTGTGTAAGATTATTCATTCTGCGTTACTGCCTCGGTTTGCTTCATTCCAGCGTTTAGTAAAATGTAATATCGCCGTGTGGAGGCGACTCTTAACTGTACCTATTGGTATACTCAATATCTCCGCCATTTGTTTGTAAGAAAATTGTTCAAAATACGCAAGAATCAAGATTCCTCGTAAATTTACCGGCATATTCGCTATAATTGCCCTAACCATGTCGGCAGTTTCAGCATTTGACACCTCCTCGTCGGGAGTTATCTTGTAGGAATCAAGAAGATTAACTACATCGTCAACAGAAACTCCGCCCGAATCGGCGATGGCCCCAAGGCTTAAAGATGAGTTACGCTGCTGTTTGCGAAGAGCGTCCTTTGCTTTGTTCGCTGCGATCGTGAAAAGCCACGGATGCAGTGCTTTGTTCGAGTCAAACTTATCACGACTGGAATAAAGCTGAAGGAAGGTTTCCTGAAAGACATCTTCTACTAAATCGTGTCTGTTCAAAAAACGCCTGAGAAACGAGTACAGAGGATTCTTGTAACGTTCCACGATATCGCGAAACGCATCCTGATCACCAGCCCGGTACCGGTCAAGCAGTTCGGAGTCACTGGGCTTATTTGATGTTGGATCGGCTTTTTTCATATCCTCTTTTGCGAGCAACACATATATTTGACAGATTATACAGAATTGCTGGAGTAATTTATACTGAAAAATCCAGAAAAGCTGCCGCCTGCCTCGTGAAAACCTAAGTTTTCAGTTCACACAACTATCGCCGTCAGTCTGCAACCACTTCTGCCGAATCGATGGTAACCGTCTCAACCGGAACATCGTCATACATGCCCTTACGGGCAGTAGCGACACCAGCTATCGCATCGACAACCTCAATACCATCGACTACTTTCGCAAAAACAGCATATCCGGGATTGGAAGCACCGGAAAAATTTAGAAATTCATTGTCAGCGTGATTGATGAAGAATTGACAAGTCGCGCTGTTTGGATCGTTCGTCCGTGCCATCGACAAAGTGCCTTTTTCATTCTTCAACCCGTTATTTGCTTCATTGATGATCGAAGGCTTTGTCTCTTTCTGGCTCATGTCTGCATTAAAACCGCCGCCCTGTATCATAAAACCCTTAATAACACGGTGAAAGATAGTCCCGTTAAAAAAGCCGTCATTAACATACGCAAGAAAATTCTCCACCGAAACAGGAGCTTTTTCTTCATTCAGCTCTACAGTAACATCACCCATACTGGTAGTAAGTTTAACCTTTGTATTTGCCATTTTTCAATCCTTTAATTTCTTTTGTTATATAGAAGCAAGCGATTTGGAACCGTGACTAATTTGCTCCGACAACGCTCATTTTTGTTATTACTACATTTTCAACAGGGACGTCTTTGAATGGACGCTTGGTCATTGTTGCCTTGCCGTTTATCTCTTCTCGAGCAGTCATAATTGTTGTTTTTGTTTTGATTGTCTTAACCGCCGCGATCGCATCGACAACATCCATACCCTCAACAACCTTGCCGAACACTGCATACCCGCTTTTCCCGCCGTCACCATTGAGATTAAAGTTATCATTGTGATTAATAAAGAACTGGTTGGTCGCACTGTCAAGCTCAGGTGTCCTCGCCATAGCAATAGTCCCACGCTTATTGGGCAGAGCAGCATTACTCTCATTCTTAATAGTCGCACGAGGCTCTTTCTGAACTCTCTCCTCATTGAACCCGCCGCCCTGGATCATAAAACCGCTCATCACGCGGTGGAATATCGTGCCGTCATAAGCACCGTCTTTTACATACTGCACAAAGTTGGCGACCGTGATCGGGGCTTGCTTGCTGTTAAGCTCAAGGACGATAACGCCCATGGTCGTCTCAACCTTAACCACCACCGCACCATCAGCCTGTGGGAAAACCCTGGTGTCTTCAGGAGCTTTGGGCTGTTCGACAGGTTTGCTAATCTGCTCTTGGGGTTCGCATGAGCATAAGAAAACCATCGCGAAAATTGAGATTATAGCTGCAAAGGATGATTTGTTGTTCATTACATAATACCTTTCAATTATATTTCATGTTGGTACACAACCACACAATGTGTAATTTGAATGGTATTATGCCGGAAAAAGCGGTTTTTTGCAAGCAACAAAGTATTTTTGTGTCCTCACACTACAAAAAAATTAGTCAAGACGCAGACCAAGATCAACAAGCCAATCCTTAAGATCGCCAAGTTCATGGTCAAACAACTCTTTGTCGTAGATTTCCTCAAGCTTGTTTATATTAACAACAAGCTCTGGTATCTCCTGAACGGCCTTGTTGAGCCGTTGCTCAAATCTGTCGCTTGTATGTCGAAGATCATCAAGGTCGATGTGGAGTTCGAGCATACTGCCGACATTTCGTATAGCGGTTTCAATGCAGATCGGGTTTTCGCCGTGCACATAAGCGGGAACATTGACGATAAAGCCAGCCATTCTAACATCTTTTGCTATACATGTAGCGATCAAATGGGTCACAAAACCGGCAGGCCCCTCATAATTTGTAAACTCAAAACCATGTTTAGCCAACTTCTCTTTGACCTTGTTATCAGAAACAGAGCATGAGATCCTCGCCTCCCGGGTATGCGGAACAAGGCTGGCAACACTGCCGATATAGTAAATTGCCTCAACACCGAATTCATCGCAAAGTTCAACAATACTCTTTGCAAACTGGGTCCAGTTGAGATTCGGTTCCTTGCCGGTCAATATTATCAGATCATTTAACCGGTCATAGTAAAACATGTTGCCGGGAATTTCATAATCCCTGACAAGTCCGCCTTCAATGCGTGTATATGGCCGAAACATCGTATTGGTTTCCATCGAGCCGGGAAAGCTATAGATATAAAATCCCTCAGGTTCGATCTCGGCAAATGCTTTTGCGCCGAGCTTGTCGATCAGCCACCCGACAGCACCTGTCGATACCTGTCCTCCGTCCATCCAGCCGGAAAGACCGATCAAAAGCCTTGGATTCTTCATTGCAGGTTTCGACCTGATTGTCAGTTTATCAAATTCCATAACATAGTGACCCTTATAAATTGAGGGTACATTTTACAATGTAAAATCTCTATGTCCAGATTATTTGACCTGATACAAGGTATTTTCATAACAAAGAAAGCAAAACGAGCATTGTTTTGGAACAATAATTCTGATAATCTGGTGATATAATAAATCATTGTCAGCAGGAGCTTAAGCCATGAAAAAAGTACTCGTACCCATAGCGGACGGCGTGGAAGAAATTGAGGCATCGTGCATTATTGATGTTTTAAGACGCGCAAACGCAGATGTTACAGTCGCTTCCGTCGGTTCCATGACGATATCAGCCAGCAGAGGCCTTATGATCACCGCTGACGCACTGATAAGCGACTGCGTCAATACCGAATACGACCTTATCGCCCTGCCCGGCGGTATGCCAGGCGCCGAACACCTGCGTGACTGTACACAATTGATTGAAATGATCCGGAACCAAAAAGCGGCTGGCAGATATTATGCGGCAATTTGTGCTTCACCAGCAGTGGTCCTGCAGCATCACGGCCTCATAGATGACCGAAAAGCGACGTGCTATCCGTCCATGCTCGAAAAGCTTTCGTTGCCAATCGCTGACGAACTGGTCGTCGTTGACAAAAACTGCATCACAAGCAAGGGACCGGGCACAGCGATTGCTTTTTCACTAAAACTCGTGGAATTGCTCTTCAGCAAAGAAACCGCAAACCAGATCGCAAAAGCTATGCTTGCTTAAACTGAGTATCGGCTAAGCCGGATTTAATCGGCTGTGACAGTCTCAAGCCAGTTATTGGCAAACATATTAAGATCGACCGCATTGAGTTGGCCACTGTAGTTTAGGTCTGTTCCGCTGCAAAAATCGTTTGCCGATCCGCAACCGGCATCATCGAGCCAATACGAGGACAGCAAAGCAAGGTCAGCAAAATTTACTGTTCCGTCACCGTTAAAATCGCTGCACTGAACACTATCGCATGGAAGAACACTGACATCCTCCATCTCAACCTTCGGGGCATCTGGAAATGCCTCAGAAAATCCCGTCGGGATCACAGGAACATTGGCGATGATGTCAACCACATCCATCCCGCTTACGACAGTTGCGAATACACAATAGCCAAATCCGTCGGCGGCGTTGGCTCGGTCAAGAAACAGATTGTCGGCATGATTAATAAAGAACTGTGCCGTCGCAGAATCCGGCGCAGCAGTCCTTGCCATCGCAAGAGTACCCTTTAAATTGCTAAGTCCGTTATCACTTTCGTTTATGATCGGCGGATTCGTGTAGTAATACTTAAACTGTCCATCTTGATAAAAAAGCCACCCGCCCTGGATCATAAAATCTTTGATAACACGATGAAACAGCAGCCCGTCATAAAACCCGCCGTTGGCATACGTAAGGAAATTATCAACAGTGACCGGTGCCTCGTCCGGATAAAGCTCGACGGTGATATTGCCGAGGTTCGTCTCGATCAATACCTGCGGATTCCGCTGCCCCAATGCTTGCGGCAACAGAACAAACAACACCGCTGCCAAAGCCATAATATGTGTGCGATATTTTTTAATCACCCTGCCCATTTACTCCGAAAAAAATGTAAAAGACTTATACATGCGAAGTTACGAGTGTAAAGTATACAAAATAAACTCCAGAAAGTCAAGCAACAAACGACACTTTGACCGGCTCGGTATGACTGAATGCCCTGAAACACCCGTTACAAACGACATCTGCGAAAAAGTTAATAATATGACCTTTAATATTTTAGTTATGGCTGATATACTAAAAATATGATGATATTGTTGGCGGGGAGACTGTAGAGCAAAATATCAATGATTTTCAAAGAGGATATATTATGACAAACAACAAATGTTCAAGACGCGTATTTCTGAAATTAACTGCTGTGACCGGCGTTTCTTCCTCCCTGCACCCCCTGATGACCTCACAGGCTCTTGCTGCTCCAAAGAAACAACCGAACTTCGTTATTATCTTCTGCGACGATCTGGGCTACGGCGATCTTGGTGTATTCGGCAACCCAACCATAAAAACGCCTAACCTCGACCGTATGGCGAACGAAGGTCAAAAATGGACCAGTTTCTATGCCGCTGCAAGCGTTTGCACCCCCAGCCGTGCGGCCATCCTGACAGGAAGACTGCCCATCCGTTCCGGCATGTGCAGCGACAAACGACGCGTGCTGTTCCCCGACTCTGCAGGCGGACTGCCCGCAAGCGAGATAACCATAGCAAATGCATTAAAACCAGCTGGCTACACGAGTGCGTGTATTGGTAAATGGCACCTTGGCCACCTCCGGAAATATCTGCCCACTAATCACGGTTTCGACTCCTACTTCGGAATCCCGTACAGCAACGACATGGACAATACAGGCAAATCCAAACGGCCCTTCAAGGATTCAAAGATCGAATACTTCAACGTCCCGCTGATGCGTGACACTGAGATTGTCGAACGCCCCGCTGACCAGACAACGATCACAAAAAGATACACGGATGAAACCGTAAAATTCATAAAACAAAACAAGAACAAACCTTTCTTTGCCTACCTCGCCCACAGCATGCCCCACGTACCGCTGTTCAGGTCAAAGGATTTTGCCGATACCAGCCTGCGCGGCCTGTTCGGGGACGTAATCGAAGAAATAGACCATGGCGTTGGCCGCATACTCGATACACTCAACGAACAGGGAATAGCCGAAAAAACCCTCGTCGTCTTCACATCAGACAACGGCCCATGGCTCAGCTACAAACAGCAAGGCGGATCAGCAGGCCCGCTCAGGGGCGGAAAAGGCGGCACATTCGAAGGCGGCATGAGAGAGCCGACCATTTTCTGGTGGCCGGGAACAATAAAACAAGATGTAATCATGGAAATGGGGTCTACCCTGGACCTGCTGCCCACGTTTTGTTCTCTCGCAGGCGCAAAGGTTCCAACCGACCGCATAATAGATGGCGTTGATCTGACAGACCCACTCACGGGCAAAGCAAAAAGCCCACGAGACATCATGTTCTTCTACCGGGGAACCCGCATCTTCGCGATCCGAAAAGGTATGTTCAAGGCGCACTTCATAACAAAACCAGAATACGGCGGCGGAAAGGAGATCGCCCACGAAACGCCCCTGCTCTATCACCTTGGACACGACCCAGCCGAAAAATATGACGTTGCTTCCCAACATCCCGATGTAATAGCTGACATCAAAAATGAGATGAAAAACCATCAGGCCAAGTTGGTACCGGCAATTGATCAGTTGGCACTAAGGATTAAAAAGTAATCCTAATTTCAAGTAAGAATAACAATAGCCTCATTCTAAACCTATTTCAGCTTCAGACACTTGTACATTCCATTCATCTGATCGTTACTGTTTCGATTGAGGCAGTTCATCGATGTGGTTGCCGGTACAATTATTTTGTATTTTCTGCCATACTCATTTTTCTTTGCCAAGATACTCAACGTTCGAATCAAAAAAAGTACCGCACACTTTTATTAATCCTATCGAATTATCCAATATAGAGGAGTTATTACAACTTCACCTGTGTAGTTTATCAACTGCCCACATTTTGGACATTTTACCTGAGTACCTGAATATTCTTGAGTTTTAATGTTATTACTACAATCCTGATTTAAGCATTGATATTCATACTCAAAGGGAATTTGTCGTTTTATATACCTGGCATATTTTTCAAGTGAAACTGATTCTTCAACAGGTTCGAAAGGTGAATACAGCTCCTTGCTTTTTAGAACAACTTTTCCTATGACCTGCTCTGTTGTTCTATCTTCATTTTCAAGAGCCAAGCTTGTTGTAACGACTATAGTATTTGACTCAAAAGCTTTTACAGAGGCAACGGTGCAGTAGCGGACCTTAACTTCATCCACTCGTTTGTACCCAAGTATATAAGCGGACTGGTAAGTTTTGAATCTGAAGATCGGGACAAACGATAGGTTTTCATCCATGTGCCAGTATGTGCTACAAGCATGGTTGACATTTGTCCCAGAGTGCAGAGCATCCTGTGTGACAAGCTCTGGTTGACCGTCAAGGTTCAGGTCGTCAAATGAGAAACGATGACCTCGTGTGAGATGCAAGTCTTGATCCAGAAAAGATAGTATTTTTGAAGACATCCTCTTTGTTTGAGTATCGTAAACAATTAGAAGTGTATGAGAGTTAGTTACCTCTGTTTGGTATGTATATGAATACAAAGAAAGATTGCCATCATGAGGCATCTGAGAACAAGAAATTGCTACGAAACAATCAGCAAATCTAAAGGGATAAAGTTCCTCGTACGGTGTCGATATATATTTATTCAGAGTATACTGACATAAGCTTTCCAACACAACTGGAGGCAATTCCAGGAACTCACTTTTTATATTTAGAGCTTGAGATTGGAAGCAAGAAATGTCAGATTGCTCCTGTGGCTGAGCCACATCACATACAAATAACATCAAGGCAACAGTGATGATTTTAGATTTCATCATTGCACAGAAATCCTTTTCCTGAAATTCATGTCAGATGCAACAATATGGGCAATTTATTTCTTACGCCCGTTTTTTTTGATGACCTCATAGCAAGGTGTCAAGTACAATTGTTCTGTGTTTTCTGCCATTGTCATTCTTCTTTGCCAGGGAGAATCAAAGTTGCCAGTAACGAATGGCACCTTTAATATGTCCCAAAGTCAGCGGCTGTTAGTCGTCCTGGCCGATGACGGCCTCTTTGCCTAAGCTTATAAAATGCAGTACGTCTTTGCGTACTTCGTCGATATTCAGGCCGAGGTTGCGGATTACCTGTGCGCCTGTTCCTTCGTTTTCGTAGAGCAGGCCCAGCAGGATGTGCTCGCTGCCTATTACATTGTGTTTCAGTGCGCGAGCTTCGTTGATCGCGTCATTGAGGGCGTTTTGGGCGTGTTTGGTACGGGGCAGTGATATATAGTCGCCGTCTTCCGGGCCGCTCTTGTGTCTGACCATAGTATTGATCTGCTGTTTTGCACTGGCAAGATCGACCTTCTGGTGCCGCAATACTTCGGCGGCGAAACCGACCTTAACTTCTATCAGTCCAAGCAGCAGATGCTCGGTGCCTATGTGATCGTGCCTGAAATTCTGTGCTTCCTGCCTGGCCCGCGACAACACGCTGCGGGCATGATCCGAGTATTTCTCAAACATAACGCTGCTCCAATTGTAA
>DAOWHR010000443.1 GCA_030641315.1 Anaerohalosphaeraceae bacterium
GACGGCGAGTGGCATCATATCGCTGTTGTGTTGAATGATGGTACCGATGAGTTGCAGGTTTTTGTTGACGGTGCTTTTGTTTTGAGCTTTGTAAAGGAGATCGTTATAGATTCTGACGATAAGTTTTCGCTTGGTCAGGAGTATGATGACGAATCTGCGCCAAGTGATTTTTATGACGGTAAGCTTGACGATGTTCAGGTTTATAATTACGCATTGACCTTGGCTGAGATCAGTGGACTGGTTCAGGGCGGCGGTGCGGAGAATCCTGTTCCAAATGACGGCTGCGTTGGTTTTGAAGGAATACAATTCAGTTGGATCGGCGGCGCGGCAGTAACCGGTTATGAAGTTTATCTTGGCAGCAGCAAGAGCGAGGTTGCCAATGCGACGAAATCTTCTCCTGAGTATAAGGGTGCGACGCAGGAATCCAATAGTTCAAATATTTTTGATACAATTAAGTTTTTTAGTCAGTATTTCTGGCGTGTCGATACTGTTACAGCAACTGGGACTGTTGCCGGGAAGGTGTGGAGTTTCAGTACCGGAGATTATAAAGGTGTGATCACACGTCAAGTTTGGACGGGCATATCCGGAAACTACATTTCTTATTTGACTGGCGATTCGGACTATCCTGAGAGGCCTGATTTTTGTGAAGAAATATCGAGCTTTGAAGGTCCTACGAACTGGGACGAAAAATACGGCACTCGAATTCACGGTTTTCTTGTTCCTGGTGTCAGCGGCAGTTATACTTTCTGGATATCAGGCGATGATTACAGTGAGTTGTGGCTTAGCAGTGATGAGTTTCCTTCGCATGTGAGTAAGATATGCGAGGTTCCGGGCTGGTCGAGTTCGCGTCAGTGGGATAAATTTACCCAGCAGCGATCCGTTACAGTGGGACTGGTTGCCGGGAAACATTATTATATTAAGGCTTTGCATAAAGAAGGCGGGGGCGGTGATAATATCGCGGTTGCATGGCAGGGTCCCGGTATGAGTCAGCAGGTTATTGACGGTTCTTACTTGATGCCTTATTTTGCAGGATATATATGGACACCTCAATTTAACAGCGATCCAATTGTTAAAAGTGATGCGATCGAAGGGTATGGTTACAGTGGTTCGCTGGCTGGGGAGGCTGAGCCGACAGTCGGTACTACAGTTACATATTCGAGATCTACTGGCGGGATATGGCTTGATGTGGCGGCGGATGGTACGTTGTCGGGTGTGCCTGGGGATATGGATACGGGTGTGAATCACTTTACGATCCGTGCGACAGATGAAGTTGGTGCGTGGAGTGATGCTGCGTTGGATATTACGGTTCATAATACGTTTACGGGCGAGCTTGGTCTTTTCGATCTGGCTGGTTTTGCGTCTGGCTGGCTGGCTAGCGGATGTGTTGATGTTCCCGCATGCGGTGGAGCTGATCTAACGGGTGACAGTGCAGTTGATATCGATGATGTGGCAGTGTTTGCGGATATGTGGCTTGTCGATTACGATTATCGTTTGCTTGTTTCATACTGGCCGTTCGATGATGACGGCAGTGACCTGGTCGGTGATAATGACGCGGTTCTTGTCAACGGTGCGCATGTTACTACTACTGCAGGTGAGTTTAAAATTGGAACTGGCGCGCTTACGTTTGACGGCATTGATGATTACGCGACCGCGAATGGTTTATGTGCCAATGTTGCAGGTAAAGATATTACTATCGCGATGTGGGTGAAGGCGGGTACGTCAAGTGTCTATGAATTTTTCGCAGCGTTTAACACACCCAGCGGCGATAACAGACTAATGTTCGGGCATTCGGGTTCGAGCAGTATTCTTTCGGTGCATGACGGCTATTGGAGGCATAGCGACGCAGTGTTTTTTGACGAGACGTGGCATCATGCTGCGTTTGTGCTGAGCGATTCAACCGATGAGGTTTTTGTTTATGTTGACGGTGAGTTTGTTTACAGCTATGCTACTGCGACTTCAATCGCTGCTGGCGATGTTTTCTCGCTTGGTCAGGAATACGATGCCGGGCTGACAACGAGCGACTTCTTTGATGGTCAGCTTGACGATGTAAGGGTATACAATAAGGTTCTTAGTGAGGCTGAAATTCAGTCGTTGGGTCAACTGTAAAAGGTGTCTTAAGGAAATTGTCATCGTCCCAAAGGTTGTAGGTAAATGGTATCTGAGTTTGTGCAAGATGATCCATTTTCAAGAAATATTTTGAGCACCGCAGCCGCTTCTGTCCCTGCGCTCGCGCTTCGGGCTGCTGTTTACGATGCACCCTAGCAGGCCGATGCGCAGTGATAAATTTTATGCCCCTGGAGGTAGTAAATTTCCGTGAGTAAGGTCGTAACTTACAGTCGCAGTGCTGGTTAGCGGCGCAGAAACGGGAAATTTTAATCACAATCAGCGTAGGTGGTTTAGCGTGTGTGTTAATCAGCCGATATTGTTTATGTCGGCATTTTTTATAGCACATTTTCTATAAAGGCTTTACAAGTGTGTGGTTAATGCTGTATATTGACTTGCTTAAATGCCGGTCCGGGTGTGTTTTGGGCCTTGTTTTGTGATATTAAAGACTATTCAATTAGATATGAGGTATTAAATGGACGCTGAACATCGTCACGAATTGCGTGATAACGATCTGGTAAAGTGGATAATGAGTACTCCGAAGTATGTCAGTGATAATTATATGCAGATCATTGGTGTTTGCTGTATTATTATGGCGATTCTGCTTTATAGGCCAATCAGGAATATCGGCAAGAAAGGGTTGCTGGAAGATCAGACGGCAGTTACTGCAAATATCAACAGCCTTGAGGTAGCGAAGCTTAAGGCTTTGAGTGAGAGCGCGACAGGCGGGGATATGGTTACTACTTTTGCGCAGACATCAAAGGATCTTGCTCTTAACGGCGCGGATTCAAAATCAGAACTGGCTGGTGCGCTTGCTATGATCAAAGCAGGTGAGGCTATGCGAATCGATCTTCATTATACAAAGGGTGAGGTTGCCCGTGAGACAATTGAGGCGAATATTGACCAGGCGAAGGTATTGTACGCTAAGGCCCTGGGCATGGCGAAGGGCAATGCGACTCTAACAGCTATGGCGAAGTACGGTCTTGGTCTCTGCGAAGAAGAGCTTGGCAACTATGGCGAGGCGGAAACAATTTATACAGAAATATCGAGTGACGAAGGCCTTGGGGGCACAGTTTACTCGGCAGCGGCTGCAAAGCGTCTGGAAGTTATCGGTGAATTTCAGCAGAAGGTTGTGTTTGTCGATCGGCCAGCAGAAATAGTTATGCCTGAAGTTCCAAATGTTCTTGATACTATTGGCGATGTAGTTGATAAAGCTGTCGGCGGGTCGGGAGATGTTTTGACAGATGTTGTTGACGGTGCCGCAGAAAAGGTTCAAGAGTAGGCCTGCATGGTTGACGATGACGGTAATGAGCTTTTGGACGAAGAGCAGGTGGTTGGGGAGGAATTGCCCAGGCTCGACGGGGATGGTTCGGGTATAGACCTTGAGTGTGATCAGACTCAAGAAGAGCTTGCGGGTCAGGAGCTTAAATTCAAGGTCGGTCAGAATCTAAAGTTTCGTCGTCTGGATAAGTATCTGGTAGGGCGGTTCAGTCAGTTCAGCAGAAGTAAATTGCAGAAGCTGATCAAGGAGCAGGGTGTCAATGTTAACGATCACCCTTCCAAGCCAAGTCATAAGCTCAATCCTGGTGATATTATCGATCTGATACTGCCTCCTAAGGTGGTTCGTGAACTCATTCCAGAAGACATCCCTTTGAATATCATCCATGAGGACGACGATATTATCGTGCTGAATAAGCAGTCAAATCTGATCGTTCATCCTGCACGCGGGTATAAGAACGGGACGCTGGTGAACGGGCTTGTTTATTATTTTCGGAATAATCTGTCGAGTGTCGGTGAGGATTATCGGCCTGGTATTGTGCATCGTCTTGACCGGAATACGACCGGCGTGATGGTGGTGGCTAAGAATGATACGGCGCACTGGAAACTTTCGCGGCAGTTTCAGGAGCGGACGACGAAAAAGACTTATATGGCGATCGTGCATGGGGTGCCTGAGCTTGACGGGGATATGATCAATGCACCTATCGGGGTGAATCCCCGAGTGCGTGAGAAGATGGCGGTTCGTGCGGATGGTAAGGAGTCGGTATCATTCTATGAGGTGCAGGAGGCATTTCAGGGGTATTCGTTTGTTAAGCTGCGGTTAAAGACCGGACGGACGCATCAGTTGCGGGTGCATATGTCTTATCTGCGTCACCCGATAGTTGCTGACGATATGTATGGGGGTAAGGTTGTTTATCCGTGGCAGCTTGAGAACCGAGAGGCGGCGGTCGAGGAGCCAGTGCTTGCGCGGGTTGCGCTGCACGCATGGAGGCTCAAGATCAAACATCCGGCGACGGATGAAGAGATGGAGTTTGTGGCTGATCTTCCGGGGGATATTCAGCATTTGCTTGATGAGCTGCGTAAGTGGCGAAAGATCGGGCAGTAATAACGCCAGCTTTAGAGCAATTAAATTTTAAGTGCTCTAAATCGTGATGCCAGTTTGGGGATTTTGTTCTATTATGTATTTTACTACCGCGTCTTCGGTATTTCTTGGGATCACATCTGTTGCTAATGCTTTTATGGTTTCGGTAGCGTTTTGCATGGCTATGGCGTTTGGGGCAATTTTGAACATGTTTTCGTCGTTGAGGTCATCGCCGAAGACGGTGAGGTTTTCAATTTTGTGGCCTGTGATGTCGAGGAGTTGGGGGATAGCTCTTGATTTGCAGGCTTTTTTGTCGTGGATCGTGAGCCATTGCCATGGTTTTGAATACCTGTTCTCAAAGAAGTGCATTTCGAGTTGGTCGGCGTATAGTTCGTTGAGTTGGTCGGCGAGTTCCTTTACGATCTCATAAGTGTTTATTACTGTGATGGCGACGATGCGTTCGCTGAGGCTGTCTGTTGGGTGAGCGATCGGGCGGAGGCGGGTGTCGCCCGCGCTCTTTCGGTCGTCGTGGTACCACTGAATTCCAGCGTTTATCAATTCATGATAGTAGAGGCAATCTTCCTGGCCGTTGAATGTGGAGATCAGCGGTGCGCAGTTGTGGGCAGCTACTCTTTCGAAGATGTGGGCAGCGAATTCTTTGGGCATGTTGTTTATCGCGTAGTGTTTGTATTTTATGAAGTCGGTTATGAATGCGCCGTTGATACCTATGACGGGGAGGGTGAACGGGATACCTTCGAGGACCTGCTGGAGAGATGGTATAGCACGGGCGCTTGCAACGGTTATATTGACGCCTGCGTTTAGAAGTTCGGTGAGTTTTTGTCGTGTATAGATTGACAGTTCGGCATCGTCATTCAGCAACGTACCATCGAGGTCGGAGACGTAGATCGGTTGATTATTATTTTTCATGTGAGTTGGTTATTTTAAGCGGTAGTTTTATTTTTATTCCTGGGGTAATTTTGCGAGGTTGGCTTCTGAGCCAGCGAGCATTAGTACGTCGCCTGCGTTAATTACCGTTGTCGGAAGGGGTACGTTAATGATGGTCATTTTTTTATCGTCATTGGGATCACTTTTCTTGATGGCAATCAAGTTGACATCATATTTTTGTCTTAGCTGGAGGTCCATGACGGTTTTTTCATGGAAAGACTGCGGTGCGGTAACGGAGCCCATAGAGTATCCAGGCGCGAAGTCAATTTTTTCGCTGACGTGTGGTGCGAGTAGTTTGAATGCCCATCTTTGTGCGGTTTCGATCTCGGGGTATACGATCTCTGTTGCTCCTACGGCAGTGAATACCTGGCCAGCGGTAAGTGATTCGGCTCTGGCGATGATCCTTGTCAGGCCGAGGTTGCGGAGATTAACTACGGTGAGGATGGCGGACTCGAATGACGAACCGCTTTGTTCCATGCCGATTATCGCGACATCGCATTTGTCGACACCTTGAGCGTGCAGGGCATCTTCGTCTTCAGAGTTAAGCCTTACGGCGTGTGAGACCTGGTCGCGTATCCGGTCGATGATGTCACGGTTCTTGTCTATTGCAATGACTTCTTCTCCGCTCATCGATAGTGCGATGGCGAGTTTTTGGCCGAATCTGCCAAGTCCAAGAACTGCAAATCTTTTCATTTTTCGACTCTGGTTCTTGAGAGCTTTTTAAGTGTCGATGACATCTTGGGAGGGGTGGGGGTAGGTGGAGGCATAATGGAGATCGTAGTGAGATGTTGGAGGTGTCAAACCGAACTGGATAATGAGGTCAAGCTGGGATTGAATAAGGTAGTCTTCATAGATGTCCAGATGTGTCCTCAATGTCTTCCAGAGATGGC
>DAOWHR010000181.1 GCA_030641315.1 Anaerohalosphaeraceae bacterium
ACACCGTGCTTTCGATGGGAGTTTTGTACCATAGGCGCGATCCGCTGGAGCATCTTGAAAACCTGCTTGCCCTTACCCTGGGCGGCGGTGAGGTCGTTCTTGAAACGCTCGTGCTGGACATGGCAGGCAGTGATGTGCTTGTGCCGACAGGCAGGTATGCAAAGATGCGCAACGTCTGGAACATACCGACACCTACAGTGCTTACCGGCTGGATGAAACAGGCTGGATTTGTAGATATCCGTGTGGTTGATGTTACAAAAACCACACATGCCGAGCAAAAGAAAACACCGTGGATGAACTACGAATCGCTGGCCGACTATCTTGACCCGGATAATGAGAACCTCACAACAGAAGGTCATCGAGCACCGGTTCGTGCTGTCGTAATCGCCCGAAAGCCATAAAAAAACATCCGCAAGTCAGGCTTGCGGATGTTTTTTGAGATGATATTTACCTGTCAATACTACAGTGACGCAATATCAACCTGTTTTGCCGCTTTTGTTTCGTCAAGCCTGCCGATGGGGGTGGTTATCGGTGCTGCCAGCAGTTTTTCCGGTTCGGTCTCAGCTAGCTTAGCTATTTTTATCATCGCTTCAATGAACGCGTCAATAGTTTCTTTGCTCTCAGTCTCGGTCGGTTCGATCATCATCGCTTCTTTAACTGTAAGCGGGAAGTACATTGTCGGCGGATGGTAACCTTCGTCGATAAGTCCCTTTGCGATGTCAAGGCCGTGTACGCCAAACTTATTCTGCCTTGCGGCACTGAAAACACATTCATGTTTGCAGACCTGGGGGAACGGCAGATCGTAATAATTCTTCAGCTTTTCTTTGATGTAATTGGCGTTTAGGACAGCGTTGTCGGAAACTCGCTGAAGACCAACTTTACCCAGAGTGAGAATGTAGGCATAGGCACGAAGAATGATGCCGAAATTGCCGTAGAACGGCGCGATGTAGCCAATGGTTTTCGGTCTGTCATACTCAAGGGCATACGTGCCGTCATCGCGTTTAACAACGATTGATACAGGCAGATAGTCAACCAGTTTTTCACATACGCCTACCGGTCCTGCGCCGGGACCGCCGCCGCCGTGCGGGGTAGCGAAGGTCTTGTGCAGGTTGAAATGAACGATGTCAAAGCCGATATCGCCGGGTCGTACCTTGCCGATGATGGCGTTGAGATTCGCACCGTCGTAGTATGCCAAACCGTCAACACTGTGTATGATGTCGCAAATCTCTTTGACGTGCGGATTGAACAAACCCAGTGTGTTGGGGCTTGTAAGCATCAGACCGGCAACCTCGTCGTTTACCATTTCTTTCAGAGCGTTAATATCCATAAGGCCATTGTCGTCACTGGGGACGACGCTTACCGTATATCCGGCGATAGCTGCGCTTGCCGGGTTTGTTCCGTGAGCACTATCAGGGACAAGGATGGTTTTTTTTTCGTTACCTTTATCGCGATGGTACGCAGCCATCATCATTACACCCGTAAGTTCGCCGTGAGCACCTGCCATTGGCTGCATTGTAAATTCGGCCATGCCAGCTATCTCACGCAGGAGCATATCCATTTCATAAAGAACTTCAAGAGCACCCTGTGTCAAAATACCTCCAAGCCGAAGTTGAGGCAGCAGCGGATGAAGATGGGCGAAGCCCGGATAAGCTGCCACACGTTCGGTAACCTTGGGGTTGTATTTCATCGTGCATGAACCCAGCGGATAAAAATTTGTATCCACGCCGAAATTCATACGGGCCAATTCCGTGAAGTGCCGGACAACGTCAAGCTCGCTTAGTTCCGGAAGTTTGGCATCGTCGCTTCTGAGCAGTTCATCTTTCAGATGTATCGAAGTCGGCACATCACTTGGCGAAACATTTACACCTGTGCGACCCGGTTGGCTTTTATCATATATTAGTTTCATAGTACTGCCTCCAAAGCTTCGGCAAGCATCGATATTTCCTGTTTTGTTCTTTTTTCGGTTACGGCGATGAGCATTGAATTTTCCATACCATCGTAATATCTGCTCAGCGGGAAACCAGCGGCGTAGCCCTTTTCGATCAGCCTGCCAACGACATCAGCGGCATCACATGGCAAGTCCAGAACGAATTCGTTATAGAACGGTTTTGCATGGAACCGGGGATATACGGAGGGTATTGCAGTCAGCTTTTCATAAGCGAAACAAGCCTTATCCGCACACAACTGGGCGACTTCTTTTAAGCCCTGTTTGCCAAGCAGCGATGAGTACACAAGTGCGTTAAGTGCACAGAGAGCTTCATTTGAGCAGATGTTAGATGTCGCCTTGTCCCTGCGTATATGCTGTTCCCTTGCCTGGAGTGTGAGTACGAATCCATCTTTGCCGGTGGTGTCTGTTGTTCTGCCTGCGATCCGACCTGGCAGCTTTCTTGCGTACTTTTTTCTAGTTGCCATGAAACCCAGGTAAGGTCCGCCAAACGACATCGGCAGGCCAAGGCTCTGGCCTTCACCGGTAACGATGTCGGCTCCCATTTCGCCGGGCGTTTTAAGAATCCCCAGCGAGATCGGGTAAGCAGACATTATCAGCAGCGCGCCTTTCGCATGGCAGGCCTCGGCGATATCGGTATAATCGTCAATGATCCCGAAGAAATTCGGATTCTGCAATATAACGGCGCCGGTGTCGTTATCAATGCTGTCAATCAGCGACTGGCGATTTATCGAGCCGTTATCATTTTTTGTTTCGACAAGATCGATGCTGAGGTTACGCGTATATGAGTGGATCATTACGCGATAGATCGGATTTACCGAGTCGCCTATGATGACCTTGTTGCGTCTTGTTATTCTCAGCGCCATCATCATCGCTTCATACATCGCCGTTCCGCCATCATACATCGAGGCGTTGGACGCTTCCATATTCGTCAGACGGCAGATAAGTGACTGGTACTCGTATATTGCTTGCAGCGTTCCCTGTGAAAGTTCCGGCTGATACGGAGTGTAAGCGGTGTAGAACTCGCTGCGTGATGTTATAGCACTTACCGCGGCTGGTATGAAGTGGTCGTAAAAACCACCACCAAGAAACAGCGTGAGGTCAATAGCGTTTTTGCCGGACAGAGCGGAAAACCTGCTTCGCAACTGCTGTTCGGAAAGTCCGTTCGGTATCTTGAGATCCTTTATACGCAGATCATCAGGAATGTCCGCGAAAAGATCGTCCATTGTCAGACCAATATCTGCAAGCATCTTCTGACGCTGCTGATCAGTATTGGCTATATAAGGCATTATAATTCTCCAGCAAATATTTCTGTGCAGATGTTATCCGATTAGTCATCTTCAAATAATTTCTTGTACGCGTCAGCATCCATCAACTGTTCGACCTGGCCTGTGTCTGTTACCTGTATCTTGACGATCCATCCCTGCCCGTAGCAGTCCTGGTTTATCAGTTCCGGTTCGGCTTCAAGAGCATCGTTAACATCTGTTACAGTTCCTGAAAGCGGGCTGTAGACATCGCTTGCGGCCTTTGTGGATTCGACTACGGCAAGTTCGCCTTTGACAGTAACTTCTTTGCCTGTTTCGGGCAGTTCGACATAAGTGATCTCTCCGAGCGCTTCCTGCGCGTGGTCGGCAATGCCGACAGTTGCGATATTACCTTCGATCTTAACCCATTCGTGCTCTTCTGTGTAATATAAGCCATCAACTATCATTATGTATTCTCCCAATTAAAATCTTTCAAATCTTGTCAAAACTGTTCCATCTATATCGGCGGCCAACTGTTGGCCGAGATCTGTTGACTGAAGTTTTCCTTTGGCGGCCTGACTCTGGCTGCGTGCAAGATAGTACACCGATGCCGCATCGTCAATGCTGCATTTGTCCTTTTGGACATAGGCAAGAGCTATCTGTGTTTTAGCGACGTTTGTCGAGCTTAAAATCCAGCCGACGCAGGTACCCTGTTCATCAAGAACGGCGTCATCTTCTCTTACGGGCCTTACGCCTTTACGACCGGGCAGGCTTAGCCGTACTACTTTCATTGTGTGAGAGTTGTGATTTTCGACCATAGCGGTCTTTCCAACAAAGCAGTCCTTATCGAGCTTCACCGCCCAGCCGTAGCCCGCTTCTATCGGAGATATATTGTGTTTGCCCGCAAGTTCGTGTCCGTAGAGCGGCAGACCCGCCTCAATACGCAGGCTGTCACGTGAACCAAGGCCACAGGGTTTTACGCCCAGATGCTCACCTTTTTCCATAAGCATCCGATGAACGTAACATGCGTTGTCCGGATGTGTGTAAATTTCAAACGCAACAGATGCGCCTGTGTAGCCTGTAGTTGAGAACGGGACATCAGCATTACCTATTGCAGTTTCGACAAAGGCGAACGATCTCATGTTTGTTATCTGGTCTTTGGCGTTATCGTCCGACACCAGTGAAAGGAGAATGTCTTTGGAAGCCGGTCCCTGCAGGGCAATGTCCACACGGCAATCGGCACCTGAGGAGGGTTCGCGGAGGTTACGCATCTTGGGCATTTCAGTGATGGGTTTGGCGTTTGGTTCGTCAATGACAATATCACCTGCAATAACACCCTTAAACCACGTTTGGACCTTGGCATCGTTGGCGGCATTTACAACGACCATGAAAAGGATTTCGCTTTTTCGGTAAATGATAATGTCGTCAAGCACCGCGCCGGTGCCATCGAGCACCTGTGAATACTGTGCCCTGCCGGTCTTAAGGTTCATTACATTGTTGACTGTTAGCTGGTCCAGGAAAAGAGCGGACTGGGGACCGGAAAATTCCAGGACTCCCATGTGTGTACAGTCGAAAATCCCGGCTGCGGTGCGTACCGCGTTATGTTCATCTGTTATCGATGAGTACCACAACGGCATCATGTAGCCGGCAAAGGGAACGATCCGCGAAGGTTCGGCTAGTGCTGCGTGTCTGGAATAAAGAGCACTTTGCTGCGGCCGGGCCTCTGGAACGGTAAACTCGAAGCGTTTACTTGTGTATTGCATGACTTTGTCCTCAGTAACATAAACAAAAAAAAATAGCGCATTTCAGCGGGCTACATTCCTCTGTCCGATTACCTGAGATAGTTATCCCTTCGGTGCCGCCAGTCAGGCGGTCTCTCCAGAGCATCGTCAGTCCGAGATCCTTTTACCTGAGAGCATCCCCGCAGAAAATACCATCAACGGGTTACACCTTCGGCGCTCTTTAGAACCACATTGAAGACATACCTGCCATTTATTAAAGGTTTAGTATGAAGTGATTCGAGAGTCTCTCTCACGGCCATCAACCGATTACGAGAAGCCTTTTATCATCGCTATTGCAACTTGTCAAGCACTTTTGCTGAAAAACAGATGAAATGCATTCGACAGGGGCTATTTGAAAAGAACCTGGAGTTGGTTCATTTTGTCAGCATGGATAGCATTTTTGTCTGTCCAAACGGCTAAATCAAGGCTTTTTCTGCAATTGCATGAGTCATTGCAAAGCGGAGTATCGCTTGCCAGAACGGCCTTTATCAGCTCGATAGCGTTTTGAGTCGCGGCAGTGAGATTTCCGATTATTTCCGCAAGCAGATCCTGGGCGTCCACACCCGGTTCATGCTTTCGCCAGCAGTCATAGTCGCTTACAAGCGATATCATGGCATAACACATCTGCGCTTCACGAGCCAGCTTGGCCTCGGGCATAGCTGTCATCCCGATAAGATCGGCACCCCATGCAATGTGCATCAGGGACTCGGCGCGGGTCGAGAACTGCGGGCCTTCCATGCACACATAGGTACCGTCAGGGTGGGTGGTTGCCTGGATGTTCTTCGATGCGGCGATAATGGCATCTCTGAGGGAACCACAGCAGGGTTCGGACATCGCACAGTGTACCGCGGCGGTTGAGTCAAAGAAGGTTGAGGTACGCTGGGTGGTCTTATCGATGAACTGGTCGACCACCACCAGGTCCTTTGGACGGATAGCTTCCTTGAGCGAGCCTACGGCTCCGCTTGCGATAACAGAGGTGACGCCAAGCTTTTTCAGCGCATAAATGTTAGCGCGATACGGAACATTTGTCGGCATGAAACGGTGGCCATTGCCGTGGCGATTTATAAAAGCGATCTGTCTGCCTTGCAGTGTGCCAATGCTAACGGGGACACTTGGCTTTCCAAACGGCGTGTCAATATCTTCAATACTCACGTTTTTAAGCTGCTCAACAAGAGCGTTGCCAAGTCCGGAACCACCTATTATACCAACTATATTGTCTGCCATTTTATATCCTGCCTAAATTATCAGTAATATTTCATTGTGAATATACACAGAATATCCCGGTGTGTCTATGGTTTATTTATGCGGTGGGATGTTTGCGAAATACGCAAAAAGGGCCGGGATAATAAAAATCCCGGCCCTTTGTCAATCATTCATGCTGACTAAAACCAAATGATCTGTTTACTATTGAACTCCGTAGGCTTCACTCCACTGGGAGACGTTATATTTAATCACACCCTGGGGGTCACGACCAATACTGCGTGTTTGGTGACGCCACCTGTATGTGTTGGCCGCAGGCACTATGATGTCAAAGACGTTCGGAGTAGGATTATTATCTGCATCAAACTTGACCCATCCGCTGCTTAAAGCACCGCTGACAGTCTCGAAGTAATACTCTACCGGTTCAGGTGATTCGGCATCTACGGCTACGGTAGCTCTCATGAAATGATGGGTGTAACCTTGCGTGTCTTTATAGCTTGTCGGCAGTGTTTCCCATGTAGACGGGTTCGGATCAGGAGGCGTACCATCCTCGACATCGACGCCGGCTATGACTGAGGCAACCGGTGATATAGCGATATTACCAAAGGCGTCCTTGACCAGGAAGTAGTAATCATATGTCTCCCCGACAACCAATCCAGTATCCCGGAACTCTCTGTTTTCGGACCAGCTGCCAACCGCATTATCAATAAAGTACTGCCGTATTTCTTGCCCCGTAGCAGGCAGTGATGGAGTAAATGGCGTCATTGAGTATGTATATTCTCCTTCCTGCTCAGACGATTGACCGTAGGCGCTTCCTGCAAGAGAACCGTCGACGTCAATTCGGACAAAGAGGTAAGAGACAGGAGGACTATCGTCGATAGCCTCGTCTGCAATCATACCGACAGTATCGCTGCCTGTGGCGATACCAAGTGGAAGCTGTACCCACTGAATATTTTCCGGCGCCTGAATATCGACACCTGCAAGAGCAGAGGCTTCAGTTGACCAAGGGCTTTCATTGCCTGCCGCGTCAACTACCTTGAACCTGTATGTATACTCTCTACCGCTGGTCAGAGATCCAACATCAGTGAACTCAAGTCTGTTCACCAGCGGTTCACCTGATGGGTTGGTGTCGTTGATCGTAATAGTCACGACAGGAGTAAATACTAATTCCGTTTCATCGCGTCTCTCAAGTACATAGTCAGTGTAGTAATTAGCAGGCGATTTTGTCCAGTCGCCTGTCCAAGCGTCAAACGCAGAAGCCATGGTCATTGTTACTGCAGGACCACCAGCATCGACACCTACTGGCTGACCATCCGGTTCCCATTCGGCTGGTGCAGGTGCGATTATATCAGCATCCTGCCAGCAGCTTGCAAATATCGCAAAATCACGGATGTCGATCATATTGCTGAAGTCAAGATCAGCGCCGAGGCACCATCCTATCTGCTTACAACCTGTGTCAAGCCATTGACCAGCCAAGATAGCCATATCGTCTATGTCAATGACACCTGTACTTGGCTGCTCTTTAATAAAGTCACAAACCCAGCACTGATCCGGTATCAGACCGAAAGTATGCGGATAGTGGTAACCAAGATCGAGGTTGCTGCTGTCATACGAATCAAACTCATAATCGGGATTCGTTGTCCTTGTGTGCAGACCCAGTTCAGCAGCGAATACTTCACTTCGCCCTTCAAGGCCGTCGGTATAATCAACACACTGGTTATTTTCCTGAGTGAGATAGTATTCACCAAGCAAATCATCGCTGGATGTAAACTGCGGATCAATGCCAGCATTGCTGGTCTGTTTGCCGCTATCATCCCAATCAAGTGTGCATAGATCGTCAACGAATATTAGAGTTTTTCCGCCTTCGATGGAACTGTCCTTAATGCGTACTGTCGAAGGAATCGGATCGTTCTCAAATCCCGTAGCAATCGCGATCGTTCTTCCGTTAGTCTGATCAAAGAGGGTACCATCCTGATTGAACAGTGCGTTATCCCAGACGATAGAATAGATAATATCCGTTTGGCTGTTGTATGCAGTGTAGATACCGGCACCAAAGGCATGGTCGAAAACATCCTGTTTCGATATGATATTATTGGCGACCGTACAACTTGTCAGTACAGGATCACTGAGCCAATTGACGGACAGACCAGCACCGTCTCTGCCGGAAATGTTTTCGGCGATAAGACAGTTGAATACCGAAGGACGTCCTGCGCTGTTACCAGTGAAGTACAGACCGCCGCCTGAGGCAAAGGCCTCATTGTCCATTATCTGCGAGTGTGCGATATTCAGGTCCATGGACTCTGAGAATATACCGCCGCCCTTTGCCATGAACTCAACAGTATCGATCACCTGTTCGACAGTGCCTGTAACATTGCCCTGAGTATCAACGACATCCACCAATCCGATAGTATACCCAACAAAGTTGTTTACAATATCGGTGTTGGTGATGTCAGCAGAGCCTCGTGAGCCATAGATACCGCCTCCGAAATATGCCCTGTTATCAGCGACGTTACAGTCAGTCACTGCCGGTGCAGCATCAGCCCAGTACATACCTCCGCCAACTGCGGCTTCGTTACCTGAAATCTCGCAATTCTCAAAGACAGTCGCAGAAGTGTCCTTAAAGGCTACACCACCGCCATGTCCGAGATATGCGTCCAGAACATAGGTGTCATCGGGCTTGGGAGCTGTGTTGCCCATGATCATACATTCAACAAACTGTGCTGCTGAACCCTGATCACAGTATGCACCGCCGCCAAATGTTGGGATGTCATAGCTAACAGACGGTGTACGCTCCTGTTGCGGATCACCGGATTCACCGCCTAAGCCGCTTTGTCCGCTTTGGGTGCTATTGTTGATAATCGTACATTCGATAAATTTAGGCAAACTATCTTCGGCACAATAAATTCCACCACCATACGCACTATAGTAGTCGTAGTCACCGATATAACCCCAAGCCTGCCATGGTGCGAACGACTCATCGCTCCATCCGCCTCCAACACCAGTTGGTATAGAGACACCGTCAATGGTGAAATAGGTATCTCCATCACCATTATTACCACCATTACCGCCATTACCGCCTACAGCGAGACAGTCTGTGATAGTACAATTCGTCAGAGTCGGGGTTGCCCCTTCGTCTATGTAGATACCGCCGCCACGGGCAGTACCAGGCCATCCACCACGCCCACCGGCACCTGCATTACTTACATTGGCGCCGTTTCCGCCACTTCCCGCATATACCCGGCAGTTGCTGATGATCGTATTGACGATAATCGGGCTGGATTCAGGAGCACAGTATATTCCACCGCCTCCTGCCCAGGCACCATCGAAGCCGCGTCCGTTTTCAACGCCACCCTGGCCATTGGCACCGTTGCCTGCCCTTACGAAGAGGTCCCTGATAACACAGTTCTTAATAGAGGGAGATGCACCATGGCCGACATATATACCGCCGCCAAAGTAGTTTTGTCCCTGCGGAGCCTGAATCGTCCCAAGCTGAATGGTTATACCATCGATCTTGGCATCAGGACCGGTATACCTTGCAAACGTTATTGGACGTCTGTTCAGAGCCCCTGCCGGATTACCTGGCTCGTTCATATTAATAATAGTCCCTGCAACAATCGAGGGATCATCCGGGTTTGTGCTTGTTATTGTAACATCCTTATCGATGTACATCGATTGAGCATAGTACTCACCTGCGTCAAGTATGATGATATCACCATCTTTAGCAAAATCGACAGCTTCCTGGATGGTCTCAAAGTTAGCCGGTACATAGTAAGTTACAGGATCTGCATTGCCGTCATCGGCAGACAAGATTGCCAGGTCAGCAGCAGTATCAGTATCAAATATCTGCGGTACCATTTCAGCATCTTCACTGATCAACTCAAGATCAATCACATCATTGACGTAATCGACGACCCTTGGAGTGAGATATGTGTACATCTCTTCGCCGGTGATCCAGTTATCAGGAGTTGTGCTCGCCCAGTCGGCATTTCCGCTCATAGCCTGGAGCAGGTACTTTGTATATATACCGTGGTTGAATTCCTGGCTTTCAAACGCGGTCTGCGTTTCAGTACAAGCAGTCAGGACCACATGACTGGTTCCGGCAGCCTTGGTGAAGTCAGCGGCAAAGCCGTCGCCTACATCCGGTACGTTGTTTCCGATACCCTTAGCGATGAACGAAGAGTTTCCAGGTACTGTAGCCGAGAAGCTTGTATCCAGAATGACAGCATAACTGTCTGTTGCCAGTTTTCTGATCCATGAATAGAGATCATCATCGCTTATGTTCTGATAGTCGTAGACTACCAACTGTTCATCAAAATCATCAACTTCATCAAGCGGATAAGCGTCATCTTCGGTCGTTCCGAAACCTGAGAAGTAGAAGACGAAGACATCATCGTGATCTGCCTTGTCGACGATCTCGGCGATAGCGGCTTCTATGTTTGTCCTTGTCGCTGACGTATTCAGAAGCAGGTACATATTCTCAGCATTCCATTCCGGCCTGATAACCAGTTTGGAATAGAACTGAGTAGCATCATAAGTCGCATAGTTAAGTCCCTGAATACTATAAATATTGTAGTCGTTTACACCAACGATCACAGAGTAGTATTTGGTTCCAACCGGTTCATATATCGCTTTGACGAGTTTGTCCTCAGTCATTGTGACAAGATTGTTGACATCAACAACAGAACCATCGTCAGCGCCTTCCCATCTTACCTGGAAACCTGCAGGAGGTGCTGTGACCCATACATCGACCACGGTGTCAGGATAATAAGTTCCACCGGCAGGTTTCAGTTCAACAACAGGAGTGAAGCCGGAAGGCATAGCAGGATCGAGTTCTGTTTCAACCGTCAGGTCATAACCGATCGACTCAAAGCGTACGGTTACGGTCCTGTCTTCGCTCATTGTAACGATGTTGGTCGAACCGTGGTACTTGTCATTGTCCGTACCCATCCAAACCACATGGAAACCAAATTCTTGCGGCATGGTAACTGTAAGTGTGACCTGAGCGTACTGCTGATACATCGGTCCGGTCGGTACAACAGTTGCGACAGGATTGAAGCCCGGCAGTATAAACTGATCAGGTATTACATTGACAGTCAACGTATAATCTATCAGCTCAAACGGAAGACGGTGATAACCGAGATTGACAAGGCCATCATCAAAGACACTGTCTGTCCTGGTTGTTCGCCCGTCAAGCCCGATGACAGTGGCTGTATCGCTGCCCGCATCGAGACACGGACTATCGATAAGCTGTAAAGCATCGATCTGGCTCAGGAAGAAGTCACCGACGAAGTTTGGATCGTCAACGATGTTTTTGCTGGCCGGGTCCCAAACCATTTCGTTCGGGTCCCAGTACGGCAGTGAACATCCTTCTTCGACATAAATTGGTATGCCGGGTTTAAGGCTGGAGATCGCCATGCCAAGATTCACTCTCGGCTTGGTGATATTAACCTTTGTGTCAGTAACAGGATCACCCGATGTTATGAGCAATGAACGCATCTCCATCGGAGAGATATAGCGTCCAAGTTCTTTCATCGCTGCGGACTGAACACTGATGACACAACCTGCGGCAAACGGACATGCAGAAGACGTTCCATTGAAGTATGGGAAGTAATCACCTGGATCGTAGCCGCCTTCACCGACTATATCAGTTGTATACATCGGATCTGCCGGTGCGAGGATATCAAGCAGTTCATCCGTATTGGAATAATCTGTAACCTGGTCATTATAGTCATATACCGCACCAACGGATATTACATTGCTCATAGCGGCAGGGTATCCGATACCCTGACCGGCCGATCCGTCATTACCGGATGCAGCAAGAATGGTCATGCCCGCAGCTACAGCGCTTTCCGCGGCAAGTGTCATAGCAGGTGAAATCGCATCAGCTTCCGCGGCATCCTGCAGGAACATAGCCGATCCCCAACTGTTACTAATAACCATGATCGGAGCGGTTGCATCATCATTCTGATGAGTAACACACCAGTCCCAGGATCGCAGACCGGCATCAAGTGTCATGTTGCCGTCCTCATTCATCATTTTGAGGGCATAGATATTTGCATTGTGAGCGACACCGCCAATATAGTCCCCGACATTACCAAGATCACCTGCAGCAATACCCGCACAGCAGGTACCATGAGCATTATCGTTTGGCATCGGATCGGCATCACCGTCACCGAAATCGTAACCGCCGATAACCTTATCATTGGGGAACCCGCCGCCGCCGAGCATCGGATGCGTGTAGTCAACACCTGTATCAACAATAGCGACAGAAAGCCCCGTGCCGTCATATTTCATTCTTGCCTCTGTTGCATTAGCCAAAGGTATTGACTGAGCCAACGCAGGCTGAACATATATGACAGGTTCTATGTGCTTGACTGCTGGATTTGTCAGCAGTTTTTCAAGTGCGACTTTTGTGATCGAACCTGAGAAGCCTGCCAGGTTTTCAAATCTGTATCTCAGATCAAATTCAGCAGAAGACATTGAAGAAAGAACCGGAGCCTGAATATAACTGATCTCAGTTCTAAACTGTGCCTTTGACGCCTCTGATGTCCAGTCGACAGAATCCCGTAATCCTGCAGGTTCTACCAGTGTTACAATGATCTTCGCCTTTTCATTGCCGGCATCATATTCAGCGTAAATTTTCTCGCCGCTAACCAGCGTTGGCACTACCAATGGTGCCGGGGCGGGGTCAGTCTCGAAATCAACAAAAATATGTTGATTAGGATCTACGATCGGACCAATATCTGTATATGTCATTTCTACAGTTGATGGCCTTGCGCCGTATTCATCGCCGCTGCCTACCGCTAACTGCGAACCAAGCACGCCGAGGTTGTCCCATATAATACTATCGATAACTTTGGCGAAGCTGTCGTAGGAGACGTACAAACCGCCGCCGAGGCCGCCTGCTTCTCCGAGACCACCGGTCACCGAGTTATCAGAAATTGTACAGTTACCGATGACAATATCGGTATTTCTGTTCACAGAAACCGCACCGCCGTCACGGCCTGCGGTGTTCTTGGTGAACAACGAATTGAACAGTTCGTTCTGGAAAGCGTTGTCATTGTCACTGCCGTTGTAGTATACGGCACCGCCTGATGCGGATGCCCTGTTCTCTCTGAATATTGAGTTAAGAACGTTTACCTTTGATGTAACGCTATGGAAAGCACCGCCCTGACCGTACATGGTAGTAAGCGGAGCAATGTTCGCAGCGGCATTTCGCAGGAACTGTGACTCGTTGATAACACCTTCCGTATCGAGAGCGTAAATACCTGCACCGTGATACGCGGTATTGTCAACTGAGTTACAGTCAACAACCTCAAGACCGCTAAATGCGCTATAGACACCGCCGCCAAGGGTGGCATCATTGTCCGCGACCTCACAGCCTTGGAACCTGACTTCACAGCCGTCTTCGTAAGCTACGGCACCACCGAAACTGATATAAATATCATCAGGAACTCCAAACTCCGGTGCCTCAGGATCATCTGAGATCAGCGTAGTATCAGCGAAGTTTTCGGTGAAGTTACAATTAACGAATTCAAGATCGCTGTCTTTAGTTGCATACACAGCACCGCCTGCGTTTGGAATATCGTAGCGTTGAACAGGTCTTGGAGGCGCTGGCCCAGATCCGCCTATACCGCACAGACCGCCGTCAGTGTGGTTGCCGCGGAAGGAACAGCCGATGAACTTGGCCGAACTTGCGAACTCGCAATAAACCGCACCGCCGTAACCACTGTATCTTGTCCAGTCATCGTACCGGTCATAGGCATTGCCGCCGCCCATGACAAATTCACCGTAGTACTCTTCGTATTCGGCCCAATTGTTGAACCTGTCCCAGCCGGTCCACTTGGCCCATAAGGACCAGTCGAACCTGTTGGCCTGAAGCGGGAAAGGACTTCTGCTGTACTTATCACCAAATGTCCAGCCATTCCACCAGTCCCAGTTCGGATATTCTTCCTGTGTAGGCGACCATTCATAGTTGCCGCCGCGACCGCCGTATGGGTTTGGCGCACCATTGGCACCACCATTACCGGCATTGCCGCCGATAGCGGAGTTGTTAATAAAATCACAATCAAGGAATACCGGCTCACTGCCGAGTGAACAGAATACCGCACCGCCGTATGCACGACCTGCCCATCCGCCGTCACCGCCTGGCGCACCCGTACAACCCGTATTACCGTCCGAACCGTCACCGCCCAGAATAATATTGTCCCTGAATATACAGCTTGAAATATTCGGTGAACTGTCAATGATGTTCAGCATACCTGTTACACTTCCGCCGTCACCACCGTCAACCGAACACCCGGGACCGGTAATAGCATTACCGCCAGATATGCGATTGTCAGCAAAGACACAATTGCGAATTGTAACATCACTGTCTATCAAAACAACACCACTATTGGTCCATGCGTCTCCGCCAGTAAAGGTCAACCCTTCTATGATAGTATCAGGCCCTAAGCCTATTAATTCAAGATTGACTCCTTCAAGCACAGTAGCTGCCACTGAACCGCTGTCATCAGGATTTGATCCTGTAATAGTAATGTTCTTGCCGCCAAGCTGAAGTGCATACAGCGGGAAAGCAGCCGAAGCCGAAGAGTAATGCCCAGGCGCAACAACAACAATGTCGCCTTCTTCGGCCTCATCTATTCCATGCTGAATAGACGTGTAATCATTATTGCTTCCGACAACTATGGTTCTTGGTTGATTGAAGGTTATGACAATATCTTTGTCACCTGTCATTATAACAGCATTGACCAGAGCAGTTGAAGAGTCATTAACTGTCCCGCCTGACCAGGTCTTCACCCGATAACCGCTGTTAGGAATTGCTGTGATCGTAACTGTAGCCCCGGCATAATACAAACCGGTATCGACTTCTACAGTTCCATTACCTCCGGGAACAGATACCGTCAAATTATACTGCGGCAAAGTGGTTGGATCATTGTAATGGTAACCAATGTCCACGACACCGGCATCAAGTGCTCCGACAGGATCGGTCGTGAAGATGTTCAAACCGTAGAAAGAAGCATCCCCAACGCCTGTATTTACCGCGGCACTTGCGCCCTGGTTGAGATAGTACATCCCAAGCGGACCGGCTACGAATACCGGATCGCCGTCGACGTTGGCGCTGTTGCCTGCGACAGAATTGATACCTGCCGCTCCATTATAAGCCTGCCCTGTATTGGCATCGAAGTAGTCACCATCGGCGTTGTCAAAGAACAAGCTGCCGACAATCGAAGAATCTCCGCCGATCTGCTCTTCATAAACAGCATATTTAACGTTGCCTGCGAATATCGAATTGCTGATCTGAGGATTGGCTGTCCAGTCGCAATAAACCGCGCCTCCAGCCTCATTAACCGTGTTGTCAGCAAATGTACAGCTTTCGATAAACGGTTTAGCATTGGCTGAACACATTACGGCACCACCTGTAAGGGTCGCATTGTTGCCAGTAAACAATGAGTTCTTAATGCTGTGAAGAATTCTGTCATTTGTACCGTTGAAAGCTATCGCACCACCGTATGACCTCTCGGCATCTGCTTTGTTGTTCTGGAAAATGCAATTTTGAATATCCGCACTTGAATTAACAAATGCAGCAGCACCGCCAATACCTTCCAGCAGAACGTCATAATGATCGTGAATAATGCCTGTCGCGTGGTTATTGCTCATTGTTCCGCCCGTGATCGTCGCGTCACTGTCGACAAGTGTCAAAGCACCTCCGCTCCATGCGGTGTTGCCCGCGAAATAACTGCCGGTTGATGTCAGAGTAAGATGATGAGCGTTAATAGCACCGCCAAGATCGGCTTCGTTTGCGGTAAAGGTACAGTTGTCGGTTAATAATTCAAGTGTGCTATAGACCCGGGTTGTCACGTCGCCGACAGTACGTTCTGTGGAATAGGACATGTCTATGGCACCGCCGGTACCCTGGGCAACGTTGCCGCCGAACTGACAGTTTGTAAATGTCGCGTTGGACTTGAGGCTAACAGCACCGCCATTGCTCTGGGTCTCATTGCCCATAAACGAAGTGTTATCGACAAGCACCTGCGGGCAATCCTGAGCGATATATAAGGCACCGCCCTGAACAGTAGAATTTCTGGCAGGGGGATCCCACGGCCAGGCATCGGGAAGTGCTGAATATTGAAATTCCGAAAGATCACGTGTGGCATTTTCCTGGAAAAGACAATCAAGAATATTGACCGTAGAATCACTTTCCACTCTCATGGCACCACTAATATTGTCGATGAAATCACAATTATCAAAGTCGACGTTACTCGTAGATTCGGCAAATACTGCACCGCCCATTGTATAAGCTATTAGCTCAGGGAACATCGTTCTAGGAGCTGTTTCAAACGAAGGATTTGTGTCAGACATTGAATTATACGCCAGGTTTTCAATGAATTGACAGTCGGTGTAATCAAGAATACTGCCTTGGCCACCATAAACAGCACCGCCTGCGATATCGAAGCTGCCGATAGCCATACCATCTCCACCGGGTGCATCAAAATTATAAGGAGCCGCATAATTGGCAGTACCGATTCCCGCCGCACCGCCTGAATAGGCAAAGCCTGCGGAAGCGATATTATTGGCGAAAACAACCTGCTGGAATATCGGCAAACTTAGAGCGTCACTGTGAACCGCACCACCGTAACCGTCCCCCATACCGGTACCGCTGTCACCGCCCCAACCGGCCTTACCGTTGCCAGTACTGCCGCCATTGCCGCCGATACCACCGCAGGCGCCTCTGGCCCTGTTATTTTTGATCGTACAATTGGTGATCGTCGGACTTGAAGCTCCAACACAAGCGACAGCCCCACCAAAGCCGTTACCGGTTCCGTTACCGGCAATACCGGCCGTCTGAGCGTTACCGACCATTACACTAAAGCCATGGTTTCCGTCACCACCCTGACCGCCTGTAACGGTACAGTCAGTGATAACGCAATTCAATATCTTAGGTGAACTGGCGTTGTCGCAGAGAATCGCTCCGCCAAAACCGTCACCGTCAGCATCTTCACCGGAATTTGCCTGATTTGGAACACCATCTTCAGTGATTGGAGGATTCGGTGGGAATGGATCAGGACCATTATTTACAGTTCCGTTACCGCCCAGCGCCCCAACCATATAACCATTAATAATTGTCAGACCTGTAACAACACTGTCAGCACCTTCGCCATGGTTGAACAGGAACGCTCTTCTTGGTGTGTATCTGTTACCGCGACAGTCGATTATTGTATTTGCGATAACATCCGGGTCGTCAGGATCGACGGATCTGACAGTTAAAGCTCTTCCCGAAAAATCAAGACCTTCATATATCTCCCTGTTGAAGCCCGGGTTAATATCTTCACCCTCGAAGTACCAGTCATGAAGCGCAACCGCATAGTCACCAAAAGTACCAAGGTAATGGGTACCCTGTTCCAAAACGATCTCGTCGCCCGGGCTGGCGTTTATGAAGGCCTCTTCCAGTGTCTGATATTGTGACGGGACCAGAAGAATCCTCTTGATAGGCTCCTCGAACTCGATAAATACACGTTTGTCCTCGTTAACAAGTACACTGTTGTTCAGTTCTCTCCATGCCGGATCATTGTCCGCACCGTACCAGCGTCTCAGCGCATATCCCGCTTCCGGGAATGCCGTAAAGGTTACGAGGAAACCGTTTATGTCGGGTTCTATGAATTGGTAGTCCAGCGGACTGCCATTGACTACGATCACTGTTACAAAGTCGTCTATTGCCGGGTCGAAGAACTCAACGAGAACTTCGCCAAATATATCCACTACTTCTACATGCAGGTTAAAGGGGGCAGGTATAACATCGATAAGGTCGTCGTCTGTATGGGGCCTGTAATGATAACCCATGTCCGCAAAGCCGAAATCCTGAAGCTCAAACACGCTGTCAGTAGTCAAATTCGCTGCCAGACCATAGCCGTCATTATTCTGACCGGGCCATGGGAACATCGAATCAGTATAGGCATTTTGCTGGCCGGCATTAATACCCGGGCTGTCAGCCTGGTCAAGGTAGAAATCACCAAGCACACCAGTTAGGAATAGGGGGTTGTTATTGATGTTACCGTCACCAGCGTCACCGTTTTCGATACATGAAAAAGTCGCTTCGCAGTTTGTAAGATCATCACCATTGACAAACGGATCTCCCCATTGATCAAATGGACCAGCGCTCATTCCGATGATACAGTTGCTAATAGCAGGACTGGACTCGTCACTGAAAACACCGCCGGTAGGATTGCCCGCGCCGGGATCATCAGAAACGGGACCGTCAGCACCGGCATTGTTTACGATCGTACAAAGCTTGATAACCGCGTCAGATTCGGATAGATAGACCGAACCAAAACCGTTTGTTATATTATGGCTGATAAGACACGATACAAAGTGACCAACCGGCTCGCCGTACCCGGAAACAGCGCCACCGAGAAAATCTCCGGTATTGCCAGTCATCTCAGTTCTTGTTATGATCGGGCCGATACCATTGTTATAGAAGACAGCTCCACCGCCCTGCCCTGCAGTGGCAATATTGTTGCGAAGTATACTTTCGTTAACCGTCGCCTTAGTACCGCCTTCCTCTGTTGCCAAAACAGCATTGTCAGACTGTGTCCTTAGGTAAAGCGCAGCGGCGTCAAGGGCAGGGTCTGCTGGATCGGCCTCTCCGGCCAAATCCTCAGCTTCTGTAGCAAGAGCATCGAGACCATCAAGCGTAGCGGTCAACTCTTCTTCACTCAGACCGGCAAATGCGATAGCACCACCACCGTCAGCAATACAGTTCTCGATAATGCAGTTATTGATGTATGGACGGGATACACCCGTAACAAGAATACCGCCACCATTGGAACCACCGGCCCCAATATCAGGGTCCTCAAAACCAACTCCGTTGATGATCGTGAAACCATCCAATATAGACGCATTTGTCTCAACTAACCAGAATCTGAAACCTCGTGTAAGACCTTCACAGTCGATGACCGTACGCTTTGGTCCGTTTTCACTGCGGACAGTAATAAGCCTGTTACCAAAATCAAGATTGACATTTCCGTCTCCGGTGTATGTACCATCGGGTACTACAACGATCTGGCCATCGATAGACGCATCGATAGCTTGCTGAATGGTTCCATAACGGCCCTTAATGTCAGCGAATTGATCTTCGACACGGATATTGTATTCATACTCAACCCATACATCGGTATTGTCATTTAACAGCGTAACGTAAAGGATGCTGTCGTCATCAGGGTCCGCAATGATATTGGCCGGCAGATTGGCCAGATCAAGCTGTCCATAAGTACTGACATCATCACCAAAGTACCACGCTTTAATCGCAAATCCGTCCACTGGAGTTGCGGTAAACGTTATCGTGTAACCTTCCCAGCCTACAAGTAATTTTGGATCACCTTCCGAAGCACGCTCGTCCACTGCTGGTGTAAGCGGATCGTCCTCTGGCGGAGCGAGCCAACCTCGACTCGTTTGGTCTACAACATCCTCAACCACGCCTACGGTGAAGCTAATTTCAGGCCTCAGCTCGAATTCTAAAGTAACATTCTTGTTGCTGCCAATCATTGTAACAGCATTGATTTCATCAATGCTGGCGTCATCGTCAGTGCCTGTCCATGCTTTTACCTTGTAGCTTAACAGCGCTGCATCATAAACTTCGGGCATCAACGGAAACGCTTCCAGACCGGCTATGGAACCTTCGGTATAACTGCCCCTTCGCGGAACGACATCACCTTCGCCGCCTACAATTCTTACATCAAGATAGAGAAGCTTTTCAAAAGTAACACTTACAGACTTGTCAGCGTTCATTAAAACAGTATTTGTCAACTCAGTACCGGCCGGGTCGATCACATCACCAAGCCACAATGAAACTCCATATCCCGCTTCGGGGGTAGCAACAACAGTAATGACCTCACCATCCGCGAATTTCATACCGTCGACTGGCGTGAGCGTGCCATGGTACAGACCATCGAGACTCTTGTTGACGGATGTAGATAGAATGAACTCAGCAAACTCAAATTTGACGGTAACATTTTTGTCACCGTCCATCGTAACGACATTGATGTCGACATTGTCCAGCCGGTCAGCTTCTGTCCATGAGACAGTTCTGTAACCTGCGTCTGGTGTCGCGGTTAGCAAAATTTCGCTGTATGCCTTTACCGCTATACCCGGTGCGGGGTATTCAGGGTCAATGCTGCCGTTTGCGCCGTCAACTGCGGTGGTAAGTGTAAATGTTCCGGCAGCTCCTGTATTCGGGTAGTGATAGCCCAGGTCAGCAAGTCCCTGATCAGGCTCACTGTCTGTCCTTGTCGTATGGGCAATGCTGCTCAACACAGGGACATTTATCGCTGTCGCCCAATTTATACACGGGCTGTCATTAAGCTGACCTGCGTCGACCTGACTTAAATAATATGAGCCGTACATTCCCGGGCCATTCCTGAACATCGGATTGACGAAAATATTTTCTCCGCCGATGTCAGCCGGGTCGGCCAGGCAGGAGTAACTTGCCATAATTCCTTCAAGGTCGTCATTGTTGCCGTTGAATATACAGTTTGTCATAGCGACAGTAGAAGCAGCAGCTTCGACAGCAGACGGTGCAGCTCCATTATTGCCTGCAATAGTACAATTTGAAATAGTTACAGTTGATCCGTAAATGTCGATCGCGCCGCCAAGCTCGTCAGCTGAATTGTTAATTATCAAACAGTTGACCACGCTTGCGTTTGTTTCATAAAGCGCTATAGCACCGCCAAAATCAGCATTATTGCCGTTCATCACACAATCGACTATAACCGGAGTACCGCTGAAACAATCGATCGCACCGCCATAGATTGCCTGACAATTATCGATAACACAATTCGATATCGTTGGCGAAGCGTCAATACATTCGATACCGCCGCCGTAATAGGAGGTGACACCGTTGATAATCGTAAAGCCTTCAACTACAGCTGCATTAGTTTCATAGCTGTGGAACCAGAAACCCCGACCGAGGAAACCGCAGTCGATGGTACACACAGCCGGCCCGCCGTCACTGCGCACGGTGATGTCCTTGCCGTTGAAGTCGATGTTGTAGTTGCCGGCGCCGTCATACGTTCCAGGCCCCATTATAACAACATCGCCAGTGTTTGCCGCGTCAACCGCTGCCTGAATAGTCGGATAGCTGCCAGAGCCATCAGAGAACACTTGAAGATCAGCTGCAAAAGCAGAAGCAGCGGTCATTAACATCACAGTTAGAGCAAGAACGATTGTCTTTTTCATAAATCCACCCTCAAAAGGCATATTTCGATTATTCATTATCACCTATCCATAGTTTAAAATAACTTACCTGTCACCAACAAAGAACAAAGGGCACAAACACAGTATGCCCTCAGAAAACTCAAATCAACGTCATCTTATCGGATAATAGGCGCGGCAAGTTTAGCATAAATATATTCCATCAAAGGCATAAAAGTCAAGAACAAAAGCCTGCGTAGTGATATTATGGGACTTATTATTGCCATATTCCAACATTAACACCAAGGTCCCATATTATTAACACTTCCAGTACTGGTCAAACCAGCGAAATCATCGAGTTGAGCAAGCTGGAAAGAAATTTACAAAAAAAAGTTTTTTTGGAATGACCTTCCATTTCCCTACTATATTGGCCGGTTTACCCTGAATCAAGCAGCAGACACCGATAATACCACACCCAGAACAATGTGCAACCACACCCATTGTCAAGTTCTTACACGTTTAAATTGGATACGCGAAGATGTCATTGTCTTGTTCTATAATATATGACTCTTGCCAAGCAAGTCATCAATAATAACTGAAAGGAGTTGATGAATCATACGATATAATAGCTGGTTTGTGCGTCTTAATTGAATCATTGATAGAAAAAAACTTCCATTTCAGTGAAATATTAAGTATAAGTTAGCAAGACCACTTTTATAATGGCGTAATCCAGTCTTGTTTTTATTGGTACAAACATGAATTTGACAGTTGAAAGATCGATCCTTCGCGGTCAGGCGGCTATTCCGGCCTCAAAGTCGCACACAATCCGTGCGGTGGCCATCGCTTCCCTTGCCGATGGCACCAGCACGATCCGCAATCCTTTGATATCAAGCGATACATTAAGCGCTGTTAGCTGTTACCGGGCGTTTGGCGCGATAATAGATACCAGCAGCAACTCATTATGGACCGTTAAAGGCGTTGGGAGCAGCCCCAAACCACCATCGAGTTCAATTGATTCAGGTAATTCCGGCACCACGATCCGTATAGCTGCGGCATCGGCGGCACTTGCAAATTCTGCTGAAGCCATAATTCTAACCGGTGATGAACAAATACAGAGCCGCCCTATCGGACCGCTGCTTGAATCACTGAACCACCTTGGTGCTAAAGCAGTGAGCGTAAACGGTAACGGCAAACCTCCAATCGCGATATCAGGCGGTATCATCGGAGGAAAAACCAGCATTAAGTGTATTACCAGTCAATACTTATCGTCGATTCTTTTGGCTGCTCCTCTGGCACCTGGCGATACAGAGATCGAAGTAACGCTGCTCAATGAGCCTGATTATGTTCAGATGACACTTGACTGGCTGGACAGGCAGCAGATCGAATATGAAAATCACCAGATGAAGTATTTCAAGATACCAGGCAAGCAGAAATTCAAGGCGTTTGATGAGACGATAGCTGCTGATTTTTCCAGTGCGACCTTTTTTCTATGTGCAGGGGCTGTCGCTAACGCCGATATCACCGTTACCGGTCTTGATTTTAACGACAGTCAGCCGGATAAGGCTGTTGTCAACTATCTCAAGGCAATGGGGGCAAATGTTGAAATATGCGGAAATCAGGCCAGGATCAAAACGAGCAGGCTTTCCGGTACTGAAATAGATATGAACAGAACACCAGACGCGTTGCCTGCCATGGCCGTTACCGCTGCTTTTGCCGAAGGAGAAACCAGGCTTATTAATGTAGCTCAAGCCCGAAATAAAGAAACTGACCGCATCGCCTGCATGGCCACGGAATTGAAGAAAATAGATATTTGTGTTGAAGAATTGCCCGACGGCCTTATAATACGCGGCGGAAAAATCAAATCCGAGAATTTCTGTGGGTATGATGACCATCGTATAGTTATGGCGTTGAGCCTGATCGGACTTTGTGCCGATGGTGTGACCAGCATCGATACGGCAGAGGCAATGAATGTTACTTTTCCTCAATATGTTACGCTGATGAACAGCATCGGCGCTAAAATGAGCATAAACCAATAATTTTTCAGGAGACATTATAATGCTAGGTTGCCATATCGGACGTTGCTTTCAGGTAACTGTCGCTGGCGGTTCATATCAGGACGGCCTTACGGCGGTTCTTCAGGGTCATCCCCCTGGAATGAGTATTACAGAACAGGAAGTCTACGGAGATCTTCTTCTGCGGAAGCCCGGGGCAGATGAACTATCAAGCCCGCGAAAAGAGCCTGACCTGCCGATCATCTATACCGGCTTAAACGCCGCAGACACTATCGAAGGTGCTGGCAACAAAAACCACACAAACGGTACGCCGATGACGATCCTGATCCCAAACCTTGACAGGCACTTCATCCACATTAAACAGTATCAGGATACAAACCGGACACCAAGGCCGGGACATGCTTCCTATGCGTCATTTATAAAATACGGACCGGATGACGATGCAATCGGAGCGGGCATTTTCAGCGGACGATACACCAGCACCATTGTAGCTGCCGGTTACGTCGCTAAAAAGGTCCTCAAGAAACTTGGCATTGAAGTGTTTTCGTACATAAAGGAAGCGGCTGGAGTGCAGTGTCCTGATATCGACTCTGCAAAGGCGATGGAATACACAGAAGCATACAAGAAAATGCGTTGTGATTACGATCCTTTCTATCAGCAGGTCTATGTATCGGGCAGGGTCAATCCTGAAATGCGGTTTCTTGAAAAAATGACGGTCTTTGCTCAGATTGAAAATGAGATCGACGCAATCAGGGACATGGCGCCAAAGATCGTACCTCAGGAAATAATCGACAAATACGGCGTCCATCACATTCTTTGCTGCCCTGACATTGACGCAGCCAACGCGATGGTAGAGGCATGCAATAACATTACCAAGACAGGCGACTCATCTGGCGGTATCGTAGAGGTTGTTGTTAAGGGAGCACCCGTCGGACTTGGCGAACCTGTGTTCAATAAACTTGACGCCGAACTTGGCCGGATGCTTGGCATCGGTGCTGTAAAAGGCGTTGAAGTCGGCGCTGGCTTTGCTGTTAAAGATATGACCGGCATTCAGAGCAATGACCAACTCCATTCAGAGGACGGCAAGGTCGTATTCGATTCAAACAACGCCGGCGGAATAACAGGCGGACTGGCTTCAGGTCAGGACATCATCGTTCGGCTTGCGGTAAAACCAACGCCGACGATAGATAAGCCTCAGCATACTATCGATAAGTACACCTGCGAAAATACCGCTCTGGCTGCTATTACACGACGTGATCCTACTATCGCTGGACGTATCTGGCCAGTGGCTGAGAACTATACCGCCATTGTCATACTCGACCATATTATTGCGCACTTAGGGTATCAACAGCTTAGAGCAATTTAATTTTTCGTGCTCGCTTTTTGCCTGTTGCGGCTTTGGCTGGCGACATCAAAGTTACTCGCAATATTTCAATATTGCTGTGTATTCTTCTTTGCCAGTCTTGTCCTCTAAAAGAAAATAGTAAGGGCAGTTAGTCTTGTTACATAAAAAAAGGGACGTCAAATTGACGTCCCTTTTTTTTATTCAACATTTTCTGTTAGACTTATTCCAATGCGGCAATCGCATCAGCTTCGGCCTCATCTTTAAGTATGATCGTAGGCTTAACCAGTATCAAAAGTATCTGCTTGTCCTTGATCTCACTGCGGTTCGAGAAGAACCTTGAAATGATCGGTATCTTGTTAAGTATCGGGACACCGGATTCGATCTCACGTTCAGCGGTCAGAGTAAGTCCACCAAGAAGCACCGTACCCATATCAGGAACAGTAACCCTGGTCTGTAAGTTTGTAGTCTGGGTCAGAGGCAATTCGAATGATGCGGTAACCTCTTCGACACCGCCAGCACCATCAGGAACAAAAGTTGTAGTGGTACCAAACGAGCTTTCGAGTTCATCCTGAAGCACTGCGCTGATCCTGAGCAAGACATATTTCTTGTCCGAACTTATTGTCGGCGTAACACTCATCTGAATACCGCTTTGCAGCACATCCAGTTCGTTGACAACACTGCTGAAGTCCCTGAGATTGGTCCCTGTCGCAAGAGTAGTGGTTTCAACGGTAGCGTTTGAAACATAGTTCCTTTCCTTTGTCACATTGAGCGTTGCAGGTTCACCACTTAGAACTGTGGCCATGGGGGCACTAAGTGACCTGGCATGACTGCTTGACTGAGTCGCGTCAAGAAGCAATGTAACCTGAAGGTCGTCAGCGTAAGTAACTCCACCTGTCAGGGCCGACAATACGCTTCCGCCCAGACTGGAAGAAATCTTTGTGGCCAGAGGTGCAACAATTGAGTTTGACTCCTGTTCGAGAGCATTAAATGTAAAGTGATGACCATCACCCAAACCGACCATTTCAACATCGATGCCGATATTCTCAAGCCAGTTTTCATCGACCAGTATGAACCTGGTCTCGATCATAACCTGGTTATCTACAATTACTTTCAATTCATCGATAAGTTGTTTGATCTTTTCGTGCACCTCAGGTGTCTGCCACACGATAAGCATTGAGGTACCAAATTGGGTAATTCTGCCTTCACCGGTAATCTCGTCTTCCAAAGTGGTTGAGCCGCCACCGCCAATATTGCCGCCGCCTGTGGTATTGTTGTTGCCCTGGTAGTCTTCGTCCCAGGTATCCGGTTCGATCTGAGTGATATTATATATAAGCTCTCTGACCCGGCTGAACGAGTTCGAACCACCGCCCATGCCGCCGCTCATACCGCCCATGCCGCCGCTCATACCACCCATGCCGCCGCTCATGCCGCCCATGCCGCCGCTCATGCCGCCCATGCCGCCGCTCATGCCGCCCATGCCGCCGCTCATACCGCCGCTCATGCCGCCCATGCCACCGCTCATACCGCCCATGCCGCCGCTCATGCCACCCATGCCGCCGCCCATGCCGGATCTATCCTGGAATGGAGCACTTGAAAGTTCGCTGACATCATATATCCTCTGCTCATATTTTTCCGGCAGAGTTTCCTTGGTAGCTATCGTAATAATTCCATTTTCAAGAGAGTACGCCAGATCGGTAAGACCGCCGCTGACACCCTGAATAACCCTTTCAAGACCTGTCCTAAGCGGTATAGATCTCAGTCTTTCACCTGAAATTCCAATAGCGGTATCTTGTTGGATAAATGCGTTATTCTCAAGATCGGTCCACAGAACAATTATCTGTAAAGGAGGTTCAACAGCATTAACAAGTATCTCGATAGCATCTTCCAGCGTTGTATCCGAAGTCAGTGAGGAAAGATCGACGGTCTCGTCCAACTGCTTATTGACCTCGACATCAAGTTCATTCTGACCCGACATTTCTTCTTCTTTGCGGCGTTCTACGATCTCTTTCCAGTTTTTCGGATGAGTAATAATATCAGAGTTGGGGATCCCAGCCTCATCTGCTCTATGGAACGCTTTGATCTCAGCTTCGTCAGCCCGGCGTCTTGTTTCTATCTGCTCTCTCCAATTCATGTTGTCTTCGAGCATATACTTCAAGGTCAACGCCTCATTGTTATTCTTGTCCAGAGCCAGAACCTTATCAACCTGTCCCATCGCCGCGTCATACTTCTGCTGCCTGACGAAAATACCGGCGTTATCAAGGGCTTCTTCGATGCTCGCTTCGCGGGCCATGTCAACTTCTTCTCTTATAGACTGCTGAAGTGCCTTTGCAGCTTTTGCAGCCTCTGCTTCCTGAGCATCCTGATATGTCTTCTCAGCATCTGATATCTGGTCATTCATCAATGAAAGCTGGCCATAGTTCTGTCTGAAGAGTTCTTCGCCAAGCAGAATTTTGTTCTTATTTACAACCGAAAAGGCCTTTGCGATCGCCTGCTTTGCAAGAGCGAACTCGTTGTGGGCAAGATGCTCGTTTGCGGTTTTGATCGCATCGGTAATGATAGCCTGGGTGTAACTTATCTGTACGAGGCGCTGTCGCTCTTTTTCATCATTGAACGTTCTGGGCTTATTTTCAACGGGAGCTGCGATTACCTCGACTGCTGGAGCAGCTTCAATCTTGACCTCGGTGACTTCATCAACTTTCACAACCACAGGTTCCGGTATTACAACAACTGGTTCCGGCTGCGGAGCATCGATCTTCGCGATGTAATCAGCTGCGGTAAGTCCTTTACGCGAAATGTCCAGGTTGGATGCGGCAACTTCAGCAAAACCGGCCCTGGCTTTAGCCTTGTCACCTGCCTTAAGTGCGTCAACACTTCCGGCGAAGACATCTTCCATTTCTTTTTTCCTGGCCAATTCTGCGTCAGCCAGAACAGAACTGTTTACTTCTTCGATACAGCTGACGATCTCCAGACGTTCTTCGCTGGACAGATAGGGGCTGTTGACAACAGCCTCGAACTTAACAAGTGCCGGTTGATACTTCTTATCGGATGCGAGCTTCTTGCCAGCCTTAATATCTTTTGCGATCCGCGTTTTTGCTGCTATCGCTTTGTCGGTGTTTTCAATATATGTTCCCAGATCGCTTTGCTGCTGCGAACTCAAATAGGTCCAATATTCCTTCTTGACCTGAAGCAGCTCTTTTTTCGCTTTGTCGTATGAACCCTGCTGGTACATCTTTGAAGCATTTTGAACCGCATCGACAGCCTTGGCCTGCATCGATTGGGACTTTTCAATAAGTGTTATGAAGTCCTTTGGAGTGTTTCCTTTTGAAGTTTTAACTTTTACACCGGATTGGGCAACTTGAGAAAAACCTGTCTTTGCCTGCTCTAATTGTCCTTCTTTATACAGTTTTACGCATTCATCATACAGTTCCTGCATCTGCTGGGTTTTCTTAGCGTCGTCCTTCTGTGCTTCAGCAGCATCGCTGGCCGCCTTATCCTCAGCTATTTTCACCATCTTCTCGCTTGCGATCTTTGCGTTAAGAGAATCGTCGATGAGCCTGATATAATCCTGAGGAGTCTTCCCTTTGGAGCTTACAGATACCCCTGAAATGGCAACATCCGAAAAGCCCTTGCGTGCCTGATCGAGTTGTCCGGCTTTGTACAAAGAAATGCTCTTTTTGAATTGATCTTCCATCTGGTCACTGTATTGCTCGTAACTCTTATCTATCGCTTTGATCTGAACGCCGACCTGTGCGCGTTCCTCATCTGTCAGTGCGGCACTTCCCTTAACACTGTCCAGCAGTTCCTTGGCCTCTTTGAATCTTTTTTGCGCAGCGAGAGTGTCGCTTTGCTCGATGGCCTTAAGAACGTCGTCTCTGCCCTTGAGATCGCTGTCGATCTTTTGCAACATTGCGTCCAGTTCCGCGATCCCACTTGCAGAGAGATACTGACGGGTATCTTCAATGCTTAAGAGCCGCTGCCGGGCTTCCTTGAAGAGGCCCCGCTTGATCTGCTCCTGAGCTATCCCCATGGTCCACTTGGCCTTTTGCCTGGCCGAATCTTCCTTGGAAGGACCTTCTGCAAAGGCACTTGAAAGTGAAACACACGCAATAACGATAACGGCTGCTGCTATCAACAGCACTTGCCTTGGTGATACGAAGACTCTAGTCACCTTTATGTTCTCCAACAAAAGTTATGATCGCAAAAACCACGACCGCTTGTGCGGTCCAGATTGGTAGTTGGGTCAGTTTATAGGCTGACAAAATGTTTTGCAAGAGAAAAAAACATTTCTCAATGCACCTGAACATTGTATATATTCAAATAATGCTGTATATTCCGATAACCGATAGGCACTGTGAGTCTAAAGGCCCTTATAAAACAATGATACAGCGATGGAAAATACGTTATTAATAGAGTAAACGAGACAAATAAGTTCATCAAAAAAGTGTAATTTATGAAAAATAATACTGATAAACCGTTAATTCTGGCAGTTGAAACATCAGGCAGGGCCGGCTCGATAGCCCTCGGGACCGGTGATGACATCCTGTCAGAGATCACCTTTTCAGCCTCAATGCGGCATAATGCGGAATTATTCCCCGCCATAAGCGATGTTTTGTCGCAGTTGGGCCGTAAACCCGCCCAAATCGGCCATATCTATGTTAGTACAGGCCCCGGCAGCTTCACAGGCATAAGAATAGCTGTCACAATGGCCAAAATGGTCGCCATGACAAACGGGGCAAAAATTGCCGCTGTAAACACCACCGATGCCCTTGTCCGCAACGCCGATGATTATATATCTGCAAAAGGCGAGATTGTCGAGCGGGTCGCTACGATAATTGACGCCAAAAGGAGGCAGTTTTTTGTCGCGTTGTTTGAAAAAACACCAACCGGATGGATAAAAACTCTTGATGACCGTATACTAAAAGCAGCCGATCTACTTGAACTGCTGCCCAATGACGGAAAAGCAACCTATTTGACTGGCGAAGGTCTTTTATACTATAAAGACAGCTTTACCGCCGACAAAACCATTGTAATCGACAGTCAGTACTGGCCCGCCAAAGCAAGACATGTCTATGCCGCTGGTCACCAGATCGCCCAAAAGGGGCTTTTCACACCTGCTGGCGAACTTTTACCATCCTACCTCAGAAGGCCGGAAGCAGAGGAGAACTGGGAGAAAAAACAAGATCTCACCGCCTGAGATACTGTCGGTTGATCACTGCCAAAACATGTCAGACTAACTTATCTTATTGCCAAAAGTGGCAGTAACAGGCAATTTCATCAGTAGAAACAAAGAATTGCGCTCAATTTTTGAGTCACGCAAAGCCTTTACTTTTAAGATCTTACGCGACATCTGGCCAGTTTAAAACTACTACCAAGTCACATTTGGTACCTGCTTTGCTACACATTTAACCGTGTCATTAATAATGTAATAATATTGTTTGAGAATAACAGGAGAAATACTTATCATGGCAGTAAAAGATTTGGCATTTGAATCGGATGCAAGGACTTCTCTGCTGGCCGGCGTTGAAAAACTGGCAGCGGCTGTAAAGTCCACACTGGGTCCAAGAGGCCGTAACGCTATCATAGATAAAGGATGGGGCGGTCCGACCGTCACCAAGGATGGCGTAACTGTCGCAGAAGAGATCGAATTGGTCAACAAGGCTGAAAATATGGGCGCCAAGCTCGTAAAGGAAGCAGCAAGCAAGACTTCGAAGATCGCAGGCGACGGAACAACAACGGCAACAGTTCTAACGGAAGCAATGTTCAAAGAGGCATTTAGAAACCTTGCAGCAGGCGCAGACGCTATGAGCCTTAACCGTGGTTTCCAAAAAGCCGTAAAAGCGGCGACCGATAGGCTCATCGAGCTTTCAAAACCGATCGACATCACAAAAAAGGATGACATCGTAAACATCGCGTCGATCTCAGCAAACAACGATATTGAGATCGGCAAAAAGATGGCTGAGGCATTTATGCGGGTCGGCAAAGACGGCGTTATCACTGTCGAAGAGGGCAAAAGCCTTGAGACAACAGTTGATTATGTTGAAGGCATGCAGTTTGACCGCGGTTTCCTCTCTCCACATTTCGTAACTGACCAGGACAACATGACTTGTGAACTCACAAAGCCTTATATCCTGGTATTTGAAGACAAGATCAGCAGCATTCAAAAGCTGGTTCCTCTGCTCGAAGCTGCGGCAAAAGCCAAACGCCCCCTGCTCATCATCGCAGAAGACGTTGAAGGCGAAGCTCTTGCAACTCTGGTAGTGAACAAGCTGCGAGGCATTCTTGATGTCGCTGCCGTTAAGGCGCCTGGCTACGGCGACCGCAGAAAAGCAATGCTTGAGGACCTGGCGATCCTGACTGGCGCACAGCCGATCTTCAAGGATCTCGGTATCGAACTGGATAAGATCACTCTCTCCCAGCTCGGTCAGGCAAAGAAAGTTACAATCGACAACGACTGCACAATCCTCGTTGAAGGTGCTGGAGCTGACGAAGCCATCCAGGGACGTATCGCACAGATCAGAAAAGAAATCGATACAACAACAAGCGACTACGACAGCGAAAAACTTCAGGAAAGACTTGCAAAGCTTACCGGCGGCGTAGCACAGATCAACGTCGGTGCTGGCAGCGAAGCTGAAATGAAGGAAAAGAAAGCTCGCATCGAAGACGCACTGCACGCAACTCGTGCCGCAATCGAAGAAGGCATCGTACCAGGCGGCGGCGTTGCTCTGGTTCGCTGCATCGAAAGCGTAAAAGCACTCAAACTCAAAGGCGACGAAAAGACAGGTGCGGACATTGTTGCTAACGCACTTAAAATGCCCTGCTATCACATCGCAGACAACGCTGGCGCGGTCGGCAATCTTGTTGTCAACAAGATCGCACAGGGCAAGGACGGATTCGGATACAACGCTGACACGGACAAGTATGAGGACCTCATCGCTGCTGGCGTTATAGACCCTGTAAAAGTAACACGTATCGCACTTCAAAACAGTGCAAGTGTTGCTGGCCTCTTGCTCACCACCGACTGCATCGTCACCGACAAACCAGGCACCAACGACGCTGCAATGGGCGGCGGTATGCCAGGCGGAATGGGCGGCATGGGTGGCGGAATGCCAGGCATGGGTGGAATGGGCGGAGGAATGCCCGGCATGGGAATGATGTAATCCCCCAAACCATTTAATTAAACTGATCACAATAATAATTATAAATAGTAAAGACACAGGAGTATATATATGAAGCTTAAACCATTGGAAGACAGAGTAGTTGTTAAACCGCAGCAGGCAGAAGAAAAAACCGCAGGCGGAATCGTTCTCCCCGGCAGCGCACAGGAAAAACCTCTTATGGGTAAGATCGTTGCCATCGGTGCCGGCAAACTTCTCGAAAACGGAGCACGCGGCGAAATGAGCGTCAAAAAGGGCGATGTCGTTCTATACGGGAAATACGGCGGAAGCGATGTCGAAATTGACGGAACAGAGTACAAGATCATGCGCGAAAGCGAAATTCTTGGCGTTGTTGAAAAATAAAGGATGAAACCGCATTTTTGTCAATTGAGACAATTACTGGAGGTTAGCAAATATGGCAAAACAAATGATATTCGGCGAAGCGGCAAAGGCCCAGCTAAAAGACGGCTTGGGACAATTGGCTTCAGCCGTAAAAGTAACAATGGGACCGACAGGCAGAAACGTACTGATCAGCAAGAGCTACGGTTCACCTAAGGTAACAAAGGACGGTGTTTCGGTAAGTAAAGAGATCGAGCTTCCCGAAGTATTCCAGAACATGGGCGCTAAAATGGTTAACGAAGTCGCCAACAAGACCAGCGACCTGGTCGGCGATGGTACGACAACAGCGACGGTACTTGCAGAAGCGATCTTTAACGAAGGTCTCAAGCACGTTATCGCAGGCGTAAACCCAATAGCTGTCCAGCGAGGCGTCAACAAGGGTGTGATCGCTGCTACTGATTATATCAATAAAGTCGCAAAACCCGTCAAGGGCCACGATGACATCGCCAAGGTCGGCGCTATCAGCGCCAACAACAATCCTGAAGTCGGCGAGATTCTTGCTGACGCAATGGACAAGGTCGGCAAAGAAGGCGTTATCGAAATCGAAGAAGGCAAGGGCCTGGAAACAGAGCTTACAGTCGTAGAGGGTATGCAGTTTGACAAGGGCTATCAGTCACCATACTTTATGACCGATCCTAACTCTATGGAAGCTGTTCTCGAAGACGCGTATGTACTGCTCCACGAAAAGAAGATATCGAACATTCGCGAACTCATTCCGCTTCTGGAAAAAGTCGCACAGGTCGGTTCACCCCTCGTCATCATCTCAGAAGAGGTCGAAGGCGAAGCACTCGCCGCACTGGTTATCAACAGACTCCAAGGCGTTCTAAAAGTCGCAGCAGTCAAGGCCCCGGGCTTTGGTGACCGCAGAAAAGCAATGCTTCAGGACATCGCAACACTCGCGGGCGGCCAAGTCATCACCGAAGACCTCGGCATCAATCTCGAAGGAGTTGAGCTTTCCGAACTTGGAAAAGCCAAAAAGATCATCATCGGTAAAGACAACACGACCATCATCGAAGGTCAGGGTACCAAAAAAGGTATCAAGGCACGCTGCGACCAGATTCGCAACCAGATCGAAAAGACCACCAGCGAATATGACCGTGAAAAACTACAGGAAAGACTCGCCAAGCTTACTGGCGGAGTTGCCGTAATTAAAGCCGGTGCCGCTACCGAAAGCGAAATGAAGGAAAAGAAGGACCTTCTCGACGATGCTTATCACGCGACAAAAGCTGCCGCACAGGAAGGCATCGTACCAGGCGGCGGAGTTACGTTCCTCCGTGCGATTGCGGAAGTTGAAAAGGCAAGACCAAAGGCAAGAGGCGATGAGAAGGTCGGAATCGACATCCTCATCAACGCTCTTAAGGCTCCGACAAAACAGATCGTAGACAACGGTGGCGTCGAAGGTGACGTGATCGTCGCTCAACTGCTCGAAAAAAAGGATAACATCGGCTACAACGCTGTAACAGGCGAATTCGTTGACATGATAAAAGTCGGCATCATCGATCCTGCAAAGGTAGCAAGGATCGCCCTGCAGAACGCCGCTTCGGTTGCTGCACTTATGCTGACAACTAACGTGCTGATAGCTGACCTCAAAGACGATGACGAAGAAAACGCGACGACAGGAGCTGTTATCTAAATTAAGTATCTCAATATGCCGATCCCGTCACGATGTTGTGTGTGGATCGGCATTTGTTTTTACAGGACGATAGCCAAATGGCAAAACGGGATTACTATGAGGTTCTTGGGGTCAAAAGAGAAGCTTCGCAGGATGATATAAAGCGATCCTACAGAAGACTCGCGATGAAGTATCACCCTGACAAAAATCCGGGAGATAATACTGCCGAAGGAAAGTTCAAGGAATGCGCCGAAGCTTATGAAGTGTTAAGCGATGCCGACAAGAAACAGCGTTATGACCAATACGGCCACGACGGACTGCGCGGCGCGGGAATGCACGATTATTCCCACATGAATGTCCAGGACATAGGCGACATGTTCGGCGACATCTTCGGTGATTTCTTCGGAGGCGGCGGACGAAGACGACGAACCGCAAGACCGAACGCGCCGACGCGAGGCTATGACCTGGAAACGGTGGTCGAGCTTTCGCTCGAAGACATCGCCGGTGGCACTGAAAAAAGCATTGAGTTCACCAGACAGGACAACTGTACCGAATGCGACGGTAGCGGTAACGCAAAAGGTTCTCAGCCAAGTACATGCACAACGTGCGGCGGCGGCGGACAGGTGCAAAAAGCCGGACTAGGCGGCTTTTTCCAAATGGTCTCAACCTGCCCGACATGCCAGGGAGCAGGCAAGGTTATCACTAACCCATGCAAAAAATGCCGCGGCAAAGGACAGGTCCCAAAGAAACGAGCCGTAAGCATCAAGATACCGGCCGGTGTCCATGAGGGTCAGGGCATACGTGTCTCAGGCGAAGGCGAACCGGGCAAATTCGGCGGACCAAGGGGCGACCTCTACTGCTATGTGCGTGTAAAGGTACATCCGTTCCTGATGCGCGACGGCAACGACCTTATCGCGACCGTACCGATCAGTTTCACTCAGGCAACGCTCGGCACGATGATCGAGGTCCCCAGCCTCAACGGCGCGAAACAGTTGAAGATACCTCCCGGCACGCAGCACGGCAATGTATTCCGCATCAAGTCTGAAGGACTGCCCGACATCAGGAGCAGAAGAAAAGGCGACGAACTTGTCAAAATCGTGATCGAGAT
>DAOWHR010000078.1 GCA_030641315.1 Anaerohalosphaeraceae bacterium
AGGCATTGTCACCGAAGAAGTACTCGCCCAGATCAACCAGCGTCTGCGCGATATTCTCGCAAAGGACCACGCCTACATCGACGCAGTCTACTACTGCCCGTACCACCCGGAAGGCGTCATCCCGCAGTACCGCAAACAAAGTGACCAGCGAAAACCCAACCCCGGAATGCTGCTCAAAGCCGCTCAGGAAATGGATATCGACCTGAAAAATTCATGGATGATCGGCAACTCATACAGCGACACAACCGCAGGCTTTAATGCCGGCTGTAAGACTATATTGATCGACTCACCTGCCAAACCAGCCGGTACAGTACCCACGGACCCGAAACCCGATCATGTCGCGGTAAACATCAAAGAAGCCGCCAATATAATCCGTATGGTCTACAATCAAGACCAGACAAGCGACACAATACCGCAGACATCAACACAAAACGATACTGTCCATTCACCACCTGTACCTGGTATCCCTGAAAGTTCACCTGTCGCTTCGCCGTCTATTGAGACTCAAAAACAGATTCCTGCTGACAATACGCCCAACAGCGCCGCTGCACCAGCCAGACTGAGAACTGTTAAGCCGCAGCAAAAGCAGCACACTCCATCATCACCAGCACAAACTGACGAATCAAACCTGCTGCTTCACGAACTGCTCGGCCACCTGAAACGAAACAAAAGAGACGACATGTACGAGGAATTCTCGATTTATAAGCTGCTTGCCACGGTCACCCAGGTCATTGTGATCTTCTGCCTGGTCCTTAGCCTGTGGTTCATTATGGATTCTTCGCGTTCAGCGGCCGCTGTCCACACTGCTATCGGTTATGCCGCCGTCCTGCAGTTGATGGTCATAGCCTGCTGCATTATGCAAAGAAAGAAATAAATATCCGCACTGATGCCCTTACGCCCATGAACGAAACAAAAGAAAAAATATTGGTATGGCTTCCTTCGCCTATGGGCGATGCGGTCCTCTGCACTGGTGCCCTTCGTGCGATACGAAACCGCTTTAGAGACGCGTCCATTTGCTTTCTTGCCAGCAAAACTGTCCGCGACATCCTCTCGCCTTCCCAATTCAACGATGGCTGGGTCGATTACGACAAAGGCACTTTCAAACTGGCACTGATACTCAGGAAAATGAATTTCACAAGAGTAATCCTGTTCAAAAATTCCTTCAGCTCCGCCCTTACCGTATTCCTGGCAGGTATTCCGAATCGGATTGGCTACGCACGCGATGGCAGAACTTTCATGCTCACCGACAAAGTCCACCCAAAAAAAACTCCCATGGGCAAATTCAAACCTGCCCCGATGCTTGACTATTACATGAACCTTGCCGAACATATCGGCTGCGACATCCACGACCGCGTAATGGAACTTTCCGTAGAACCGGCTGATCTATCAGCGGTAAAAGACAAATTGCCAGATGCACTCGATCCGGATAAACCACTGATAATCCTCGTGCCGGGCGGTGCATTCGGACCCAGCAAATGCTGGCCAAGTGACAGATTCGCAAAAACCGCCGATGCTCTGATCGAAAAATACAACGCCAACATCGTTGTCAGCGTATCACCCAACCAGGCTGAAATTAATATCGCCAACCAGATATGTCAGTCTTCATCTAACGAGATTACAAGTCTGGCAAAAACACAATTGACACTGGGCCAGCTAAAGGCTCTCTACGCCAATGCTGCACTGGTAATAACAAACGACACCGGCCCAAGACATATCTCGATCGCGCTAAAACGTAACCTGATAACAATGTTCGGCCCGAACAATCCACAATGGACACAAACCGGGTACGCCAACGAAACACAGATCGTCGGCAAGGCCCCATGTGTCCCCTGCGACAAACCGACATGCTCCATGAATGAACATCTCTGCATGGAGTCGATCACTGTCGAACAGGTCTGCCAAGCCGCTGAAAAATACCTCACTAAACACCAGCAGGGAGACCTATGAACGATACAAAACAGAATTTTACCGAGATTTCTTCGGGCTTCTTTTTGGATACGGAATATGTCGCTGCTCTTGAGTCGGTCGGATTGACGAGCCTCGATACGGTTTTCGCCTTCACTTCCGGCGAAAGCCTTATCAAAAACAGTCTGGCTAAGTTTCGCGCACGTATCTGCTTCGAAATTCCGCTGATCGGCAAACGCTTTTATCTAAAACGATACGACAAACCGCCGATGAAAATTCAGATCAAGAATTGGCTCGGACACGGCAACCACAAATGCACCAGCGACTACGACCGCCTGCCAAGCGAGATTCTTTCTGATGTCTCAATTAATACTCCAAAAGTCATCGCGTACGGCAGCCAATGGAACGGTTTCTTTGAAAAGAGAAGCTTCATAATCACCGAA
>DAOWHR010000262.1 GCA_030641315.1 Anaerohalosphaeraceae bacterium
ATCGTCCGTGCGTCCCATGATCCTGGAGAGCCTTCGGTGGGTTCTTCCGCACTGGCACTGACCGACAAGGATCGACGCAAGGTCCCTTGTCCGGTATCTGAGCAGGGGGGTTCCTTCACGGATAAGGTTTGAAACAATGACTTCACCTTGCTCGCCGTCCGGCAGCAGCTGTTCAGTATGTCTGTCGATCACTTCAACGATGTAAGCGTCTTCCCAGAAATGCATTCCCTGTTTATACACACACTCAAACGCCATCCCCGGCCCGTTCATTTCGCTCAGACCGTAGGAATTGTAAGCGTCAATGCCGTAAAGTTGCTCGATCTTGAGCCGGATGTCTTCGGTGTGGGGTTCTGCGCCGATGAACGCTTTCTTAATGAAAAGGTCGTCTGCACTTAGTCCTTTCTCTTGTATCACAGAGTAAATGTGCAGGAGATAGCTAGGCGTTGCATGGACAACCGTCGTCTTAAAGTCCAGCATCGTCTGTATTTGCTTTTGTGTGTTTCCGCCGCCGATGGGTATCACGGTTAGCCCTGCGCGTTCTGCGCCATAGTGCAATCCGAGGCCGCCGGTAAACAGGCCGTAAGACATCATATTCTGAAACATGTCCCCTTTGGCTGCGCCGGTCGATCCGACACATCTGGCCACAAGATCGGTCCATCTTTCAACGTCGCCAGCGGTAAAATAGATGACAGTCGGTATGCCGGTGGTTCCGCTCGATGAATGAATTCGGGAAATTTCTTTCATATCGACCGACAGAAATCCGGTTGGAAAGTTCTGCCGCAGGTCGTCTTTTGTGGTGAATGGGATTTTTTGAAGGTCCGCGAGCGAACTAATATCCTGGCCGCTGGTAATGCCTATCTTACCGAGCCTTCTTTGATAGAAGTGGGTCTTTAGAGCACTGTCGATTATCGATCTTAACCGCTCAAGCTGCAATTTTTCAAGCTGTTCCCTGTGCAGCGTTTCGATCTCTTTGTTCCAGAATGGTGCTTCCATCGCTCATCTCAAAATAAACAGTGACTATTGAAAATCTGCCCGCGCTGCGCAGACAGGACTATTGCGAATAACTCTCATCTTTTCAAACTCGAAAAAGATTACAAGCCCTGTATGTCCTGGTTGTTTGCGATCCTGATGTTGTTTTTGACAAGGACGTCCTGGGCCGCGTCTGTATTTTCAAACCTGAACACCAGCAGAGCCTTATCTGTAGATTTCTCAACGAAACCGTACATGTACTCGACATTGATGTCGTTGTCACTCAGTAGTTTGAGTAATTCGGCTAGTCCGCCTGGCTTATCGGAAACTTCAACGGCGACAACTTCGGTAATGTTCGCTGTGAAGCCGTTATATCGAAGCAGCTCTAACGCGTCGTCCGTCTTGTCGACAACGATACGAAGCACTCCAAAGCTCTCGGTCTCGGCAATCGTCAACGCCCTGATATTTATACCTTTTTCACCAAGCAGCGAGCAGGCATCGTATAGTCTTCCCTGCCTGTTTTCCAGAAATACCGATATCTGACTGATTCTCATAATATCCCTCACTAAATCCGCATAAAAAATACGCTGTTATGCGTGGGGTTAATTGTTTCATTAAAAACTTAACCTTCCAACACGGAATTTTATCACCCTATTCAGGTCAGACCTGAACCGAAAAGGCGAATATTGGCTCAAGTTCCGACGATTATATTTCATGACTATTTTGCATTCAATTCAATTTGTAAGAGACTCAAGGTGTTTACAGGTTTCTCTTGTCAATAACTCTTTGGGATTTGCCCATACTGCGTTCGATGGTTTTTGGTTCGACCAGTTTTACTTTGACGCCGATGGAGAGCACTCCTTCGATCTCTTTTTTGATCCTTGCCGACATTTCGTTGAGTTTTTTGATCTCGTCGCTGAACAACTGCTGGTCGACTTCGACCATGATCTCTACCTGGTCAAGCTTATGAGCGGCTCGGTCGATAACGATCTGGTAGTGCGGACAGGTTCCCTCGATACCCAGCAGCACATGCTCAATCTGCGAGGGGAAGACATTGATGCCGCGAACAACGATCATGTCGTCTGTTCGTCCCTTGATCTTGCTGACCCTTGGGCTTGTTCTGCCGCACCGGCACTTTTCGTTCGTCATGCTGACAATATCACGCGTGCGATATCTCAGCAGTGGAATGCCCTGTTTTGTGAGCGTTGTGATGACGAGTTCTCCATCTTCGCCCTCGGCGACCTGTTCGCCCGTGTCGGGATCGATTATCTCCGGGTAGAACACATCTGAGAATATGTGCAAGCCGTCTTTGTATGTACATTCCTGCGAGACACCGGGTCCGATTATCTCCGACAGCCCGTAGACGTCTGTTGCCATGATATCCCATGTGTCTTCGATCTCATTACGCATCGAATCGCTCCATGGTTCGGCGCCGAAGATGCCAATCTCCCAGCTGCTGTCTCTCGGATCGATCCCAAGTTCCCTCGCCTCGTCTGCCATATAAAGAGCATAACTTGGCGTACAACCGAGAATTCGGGGTTTGAAGTCCTGCATGATCTTTAGCTGTCTTTTTGTTTGGCCCGAGGACATTGGCAGTATCGTAAGACCTGCTTCTAATGCTCCATAATGGAAGCCCAGGCCGCCAGTAAACAGTCCGTATCCGTATGCGATCTGAATGATGTCGCCCGGTTCGGCTCCTGCACAGCAAAGTGTTCTTGCCATGACGGTTGACCATAGCTGGATGTCTTCTTTAGTGTAGCCGACCAGTGTTGGATTGCCCGTGGTGCCGCTTGAAACATGAATCTCGCGGATGTCCTCTCGCTTTGCAGAGAACAGCCCATACGGATAATAGTCCCGCATATCCATCTTGGTTGTAAATGGAAGTTTTACTATCTGAGAAATGTCTGTGATGCTTCCGGGCTTAATGCCGACCTGATCGAGCCTTGCCCGATAAACTTCATTGTTTGCATAAACGTAATCAACAAGTTTCTCCAAATAGTTCGATTGAACTTTTTTCAGCTCGTCCAGCGGCATGCATTCGAATTCTTCGTTCCAGATCACTTTTGGCCAAGCCTCCAACCGTCAAGGAATACTTTTTTATTTGCTGCTACGAATTCTTTCCTGAATACGGTCTTGATGGCCTTCATCCAGCAATCCTTTTTGATATCGAGTTTTGCTGAAAGCACGCCTACAAGAAAAGTATTTAGATAACGAGGACTTTCGATCGCTTTGTTGGCATCGTCCAGATGTTCGATAAGATCGATACCACCGGGCTTTAGAAAAACACTCAGCCTGTCATGTTCGTCCCTGTGGAATGAAACAAGGTAGTCGGTGCATCCCTCAGCGACCAGCGGCGAATAGATCGTCCTGCCAAAACGAACGTGTGATTCAACCGAACCGCCTCGTTGTGCCATGCCGTGTACCTCGGATTTTTTGACGTGGTAACCGGCATATACTGCTGCCCATCCCATTATCTCCGATGCTTTTAATACTCCCTGTCCGCCTATCCCGCCGAAAGTTATATTGCAAACTTTATTGTTCATGGTATTTTCCGCATACTATTATCTTAGTAATTTACAAGGATGCTTTGCGATGATCACCGACAGAGCATCTTCATTGATTCGTTTTTCCACCAACGCGTTGAATTCATCGCGGTTGGTTGGGTCGCACACGTCAACATTGTCCGCACCGCACGCAAGGCATAGCTTTTTAAGATTGAGCTTTTTCGTTTTCTCGTTGCGAATTGTCAGCCCCGTCGCAGGATTCTGCTGGCCGCCGGTCATTGCTGTGATGTTGTTGTCAAGAATGAATATGATACCTTTGGCATTGTTGTAAGCTGCATTGATAAGCCCTGTAACGCCGGAATGAACAAAGGTAGAATCGCCGACAACTCCGACGATCTTCTTATTTGGATGTGCTTTTCTAAGACCTTCGTTGAAGGTGACGCCCGCGCCCATGCATACACAGGTATGCAGCGCCGAAGCAGGGGGCAGGGTCGCAAGAGTATAACAGCCGATGTCGCCGGCAACAAAAAGACCGAGCTTTTTCATCGTAGCGAAACTGAAGAAGTGCGGACACCCTTTGCAAAGCCTCGGGGGACGCTTAGGTGCTGCTTTGACCTTTTTAACTTTACCCTGAACCGCGGCTGGAATGAGATCAGGTGTCAACTCACCCTGCATGAACGATTCGTCTTTGGCCTTGAACTTTATCCCAAGTGTCGCAATATGAGTCTCGATAAATGGATCGAGTTCTTCCATGACGACCACCTTCCTGACCGTCTTGGCAAATTCCCTGATCTTGTCATCGCAGAAAGGATAGCTCATCCCAAGCTTCAGGTACGAAGCGTCTGGGTAGTGCTCCTTGATATAGTTATATGTAATGCTCGATGTGATAAAACCAAGCTTCTTATCGTTGATCTCAACCTTATTAAGTCTGGTTTTCTCAGCGAACTTCTTAAGCTTATTGATCCTTTTCTCGACAAGCGCATGTCTTTTGCGAGCATATCCGGGAACCATTACGTACTTCTCAACGTTAATGTCCAGAGGTGCCGTCTTTGCCGTCTCTCTCCTGGCAAGCAGCATATCTTCCTTCGTATGCGATATACGTGTCGTCATTCTGACGATCACAGGCGTATCGAATCGCTCGCTGATCTTGAACGCTTCTTTGATATGCTCTTTCGCTTCACGCGGACTGGATGGTTCGAGCATTGGCAACTTGGCGTAGATGCTCACCCACCGTGTGTCCTGCTCGTTTTGCGACGAATGCATGCCGGGATCATCGCATACAACGATAACAAATCCAGCGGAAATGCCCGTATATGCCGATGTCATAAGAGGGTCCATCGCAACGTTTAGCCCTACATGCTTACAGGCAAACAGGCTTCGAACGCCGCCCACCGCGGCCCCAAGGGCGACTTCGTAGGCAACTTTCTCGTTGACCGACCATTGAACGTCCAGATCTTTGAATCCGGCAAGACATTCGAGAATTTCAGTAGAAGGCGTACCGGGGTACGCACACGCGACCTTAAGCCCTGCTTCGTATGCTCCGTAAGCAACGGCTTCATTCCCCGAAAGGAATGCTTTCGTAGATTTTTTCTTAGTAGCCATAAGTCCGGAATCATACATTATTAATACCGGTTATGTCAAGACCCTTTTTAAAGGTGTTGTAAAATGAGAAACGTCTATTATTTCCGGTGTCTACGAAGAATATATGTCTTGATTTTCAATGGTTACCTGATGCCGATACCGTGTCTGCGTAACAATTACTTTAGGTTCTCTTTGCACCATTGACGAAAGCGGTTATAAGGTTTTGAGTTTTTGTCATCATCTGGAGAGAGTGGGAACATTATTGGCTGCAAATGATCTTTGAAGACTATCTCCCCGAACGCGTAAGCAGCGATTTCGTGCGGATGGTCAAGGCCTCTGGCGACAGGGAACCTCCTTTTATATTCCGGATAGTTTCTTATGGGCGAATGCATTGGAATATTGTCCGGTTGACATTTCACTTTGAAGCTTTTTCCTTCCTTTTCCAGTTCGACCGCGATATCCCAAAAGTCTGCTCCCATTGTCGGTAAGGGTTTGTTCCCCCTGAAAACAGTTCGCATCCATAAGTATTTTTCTGGTTTTTCCCGGTTTGGGTACGGAACGACCCAGCAGGTTTTCAGTGCATCAGGATTTGATATCTGATTGCGGGTCATCCAGTCGTTGTCCTGTACCTTTGCCTGAATGAACCCCCATTGATCCTCGTACAGTCCTGCCATGAGACCGGGATGGAACCGCTGGAAAACATGAAGCTGTTCATGTGCCAGCAATTGGCAGGCGTACTTTCTTCTGAAGCTATCTTTCTTTGCCTGATATATTCTTACAAAATTCATAACTGTTTTCCTGCTCAGTACAATGCAATCGGCTCTGGTGTGGGGAAAACCGCCGCAATGGGTGTCTTTTACTTTTACAAACCGCCAAGGCAGTTTCGCAAATTTCGGATAATCTTTCATCAACTTATTGCTGGTCTCTTTTGCCAGTGCCATGACGGCTTGTTCCTCGACTTTGGTGAAGGGCAGGACCGCGACAGCAAATCTTTTTTTTGTTTCCACTCTACATTCTTCAAGCGTCCTGCCCTGCAACTCTTTGCCGGTAAAAGCCGCCATCTCACGTTTCTGCATTTGAGAGACATAAGGTTCGATCACTTCGTCAAGGATCACTTTTTTTCCGGCTTCAACACCCAGACATTCAAAACGTTGTACAACCTGCGGTGCCTTGTGAATCCGCCTGATCTGGTATTCTGTCAGTCCTTTGCCGCTGACACGCTGCTCATAAGGCCCGTCGCCCATTACGTTGGGTACATCGTCCGGGACATTCTTGTCTTCGACCGCGTGTTTAAGCCCCAGGTTGTGCGCAGTTTCGTGTGCGACCACGAAGGCGTCCTGGGCGGTATTGTCTGTATCTGCCATCGCGATAAAAGTGATCCAGCCGGGTGTCTGTCCCAGGCCTCTGGGGGCAGGCTTGTTGTTAATAGCTTTGACAAAAAATAAATTGATGATATTGCCGTCACCTCTCATTATCCTGTCTTTTTTCGCGTTTTTGACAATGATGTCTACGTCCAGTTTGCCGTCGCGTACCTTGGTATTATCGTAATAGACCGGCTCAAAAAAGTAATAGTCTATCCCTGCCGCGGCATAAAGAGTATCGATCATCTCCTCGACAATATTGCACTTGGCCGGGCCCGAACCATCGTCAGCCCTGGCGATGATGGGCTGGATTCGGACAGTGTGTGTGATCTGGGCCGCTGAAATAGAAGTAAGCAGCAGCAAAATAAGAACGCATAGTCTTGAAACTCTCGTAAATATGCAGTGAAGTGTTTTGCAGCCATTCATAACGATGTCTCCCAAAATATATCCGGCCTGTAATTGTATGGTGCTGTCGAAGAAGTCATGCCTAGGTTACCCTTCTTATTCTGCAGCAAAAAACTACCGTCCCAATGATTCTACAATAAGCCCATTGGATTTCAATATATTTACGAAGAAATCAGGATTATAATCGGCAGGATAAGCTGCACAAACTTCCACTTTTCTGTGATTTCCGCTGTTGATCATGAAGATTGCCCTACATATTTTATCTTACTGAAAAAACGTCAAAATAATTGACAAAGCTGGATCAGGTCGAAGTTTCAGCAGAGTAAAAGCAGCTTTGTTAATTGGCAAAAAAAACGAGGGCTCTGTCTGAGGGCAGGGCCCTTTTCTTACGTATCAATGGCAGTCTATCGAAGTTCTTCGATGATCATATTGAGATATTCATCAATGCTGCACTTTAATTTTTCAGATAACTCCATCCCGTCTTCGACAGAGACAGGCTCAATGCCGAAGAATACGACTTCATCGGGACACTCGCCCAACTGCTTTGAAAGTGTGATAACACTGAGGATGTCCACCTCGTGCAGTGACAAATGTGCCAGTTTTTTGACTGTCTTAACCTCATCTGTCGTGAACCGCCTGATAGTACCAGCCGCTTCACCCATGAATGCGCAATCTATGATGACCGCCTTTTTCCGACCGGCGATATAGTGCAGAAGCTGCATCCCGCCTGCTCCGGCATCCATGAATTCAACATCGGGGTATTTTTCTTGATATGCACCCAGTTTTTCAACAACAACAGTGCCAATCCCCTCATCGGCCATCAAAGGATTACCAAGACCGAGAACTATAACATCTTTTTTAGACATACTCATACCAGTCATAAAAAAGGCCCCGTGTCGAGCGGGGCCTTGTATTTCAAATACTGCTTTTTAGTGGACAAATTCAACGTCAAGATAATGGGTCGAGCATGACACACATGGGTCATACGCACGTACCAGCATCTCAAGACCCTGCCGAAGGACATCTTCGCCCTTATCCATGAACTCGGGTACGAACTTTTCAAAGTCATGCTGAATATTTGCATGGTTCTGGTTCGTCGGGATGCACATGTTAGCGGCAACACATTCCAGATTCTTATCGAATTCATACTTATGGAACAGTATGCCCCGAGGTGCCTCAACAGCAGCGAATCCTGTGCCCGGTTTGTAGTTCTTGTCTGGCTGTTCATTTTTGAGACCCCTTGTCAGGATCTTGTCGATCAGTCCTATCGAGGCTTCGACAACATGAGCGCACTCGGCTAGTTGTGCAACGTTATTCATGAACGGGTTGCAGCAGCCTTTTTTCAGGCCGAACATATCAGCAACTGTTTTGCCTAGCGGGCTGATGTTTTCAGCGTTATTGTTGAACCGTGCCAGTGCTCCAGCCATATACGATTTACGGTGCCACTTCGCCCATTTAGCCGTAGACTGTGGTGAGACATATTCGTTGGCTACAGATTCCCATTCAGCAACCGGTGCTGTAAAGCCGTCTGTAGATGCGATGTCACCATGATAGAAGGCGTAGTCGTTGTCACGCTTGAGCGACACATACTCTGTGTCACGTTCAAAGTTAGGCAGACCGGCAGCAACGCTCAGTACCACTTCGCAGATCGTTACCAGTGGAGCTACAGTCGCTTTAAGTGTTTCCTGCAACTGACGAAGTTCCTTTTCAGTTGGAATCTTTGACATGCCGCCCGGTATCAGTGTGATCGGATGCGTTATTCTGCCTGCCAGAAGCTCACTCATCTCGTTAGCGACACGGTGTGCACCAACGATAGTCTTAACCGTATCAGGCGCGACGCTGACCAATGGTACAACCGATTTAGCCCCGAACAGGTCCGGTGCGACCAGATAACCGACATGCAGCACATGGCTCTGAAGCTGCTCGGAAAAATGCATCAGCAGTCTCAAGTCGTCTACCTGTTCCGTGACTTTAAGGCCAAGTGCGTTTTCGACTGCCTTGGTTGCTACAAGAGAATGGCTTATCGAACAGATGCCGCATATCCGGCTGACGATTGTCTGAATGTCGTCGAATTTCCGGCCGCGAACCATCGCCTCGAAGAAACGCGGCGCCTCAGGGACCTGCCACTGTACCTTTTCGACCTTACCTTCTGTCGCGTTGACAACGATATTCCCATGCCCCTCGATACGGGTAACATGTTTTACATTTATATTTATATTACTCATAATGTGGGTCCTTGTTTACTTCCGAACAACAGCATTCTGCTTTTCAGGTCTTCGACGGTCAGACCATATTTTTCCATTACTTCCTTAGCCGCATCGACGTTAGGATTGTCAACATAACCGCGACAAC
>DAOWHR010000141.1 GCA_030641315.1 Anaerohalosphaeraceae bacterium
GTTAAAATGTATGATCTTAAGAATGACCCTTATGAGATGACAAATCTTATTAACGATGCGGGGTACTTAGCGATAAAGACAGATATGCTTGCTGAGATAGAGTTGTGGAAAACAAAGACAAGCGATTCTTTCCCGGTTGCACCATGGAACGCGCAATCATCATATTGAAGCCATAAAGACAGATCAATAACTATACACTTAAAAACAACGGAGTTACTATGCGTTTAGACAGACGTGATTTTATGAAAATGACCGGTGCGTTCTCGTTGACACTGACTGCTGATATTTTTGCCGCACCGCAAAAGGCAAACAAAAAACCGAACATCCTCTATATCCTCTGCGACCAATGGAGGGCACAGGCTTTAAGCTGCGCAGGTGATACAAATCTCAAAACTCCCAACATTGATTCGCTCGCCAAAGACGGGCTTTACCTGAAAAATGCCTACTCAACTTCACCGGTCTGCACACCCCACCGCGCGATGCTGATGAGCGGAAAATATCCATCCAATACTAACGTCTGGAAAAATAACATGCTTATGGCTCCCGATGAAAACTGCATCGCCGAGACATTCGTAAAGGCAGGCTACAACACCGGCTATATTGGTAAATGGCATATCGACGGTCCGGCCAAACCAGGCCACGTCAGATACCGCCAGGGTTGGCAATACTGGGCGGGCTTCAATCGCGGCCACGCTTTCAACAACGGTGTTTATTTCACGAAGGGAGAAACAAAGATAAAGGTTCCAAAAGGCGTCTTCGAGCCGGTGCATCAGACGGACCTTGCGATTGATTTCATCAACTCGAAAGCCAAAGACAGTGAACCGTGGTTCCTACTGGTTTCTTACGGCGGCCCGCACATGCCTTACACCGCCCCCCAAAATTACATGGACACGATCAAGCCCGATCAATTCAAACTTCGCCCGAATGTCAGAGATATGAAACCAAATCACAGAAGGGCACTGCACGGCTACTACGCCCATTGTCTTTGTCTTGACGATTGCGTTGGAAGGCTTACCGGAGCACTGAAGTCTCTCGATCTCGATGAAAACACGATTGTTGTATTCACCTCGGACCACGGCGACATGCATCGCTCGCAGGCCCAAAGCTATAAATCCAAACCATGGGAAGAGTCGATCGGTGTCCCTTTCATCGCAAGATGGCCAAAGGTCATACCGTCAGGCCGAAAGCTCGATTCGCTGTTGTCAACGCTTGACATATATCCGACACTTTGCGGTTTGTGCGGTTTGGAAAATCCATCAGGCCTTCAGGGCAATGATTTGTCGAATATGTTTCAAGGCAAGCAAGGCAAAAAAACAGACTGCGTTTACCTCTTGATTGGTACATCTCAAGACGAAGGCGCATGGCGGGGCGTTAGGACAAAACAGCATACTTACGCTTACCACATCAACAAAAAATCAGCGTACGTGCTTTATGACAACCTCGCCGATCCATTCCAGATGAATAATCTTATGGATAAACCGGAAAATAAACAGCTTCAATCCAAAATGCATAAGCTTATGGTTGACTGGATGAAAAAAGTAGATTCTGCAACATGCAAAGCGCTGGATAATATTTAGGAATTGTGGTAATATTCAGGCGAAGCATTCGTAGTGTCTAAATTTGCATTTAAAGGAATGAACATGGATCGTAGAGATTTTCTTAAGGTTTCAATCTTAGGCTCAGTATTAGGCCCGGCCTTTGCCGCATCGAAAATTACCGCTGCATCACAACAGACCGACAAGCCGAACATAGTTATAATATACGCTGACGATATAGGTTATGGCGACATAAGCTGTTACGGAGCAACCTCGGTCAAAACACCGAACGTTGACAGAATAGCCAAACAGGGCATTCGTTTCACTTCCGCCTATGCTTCTTCTGCGACCTGCACCCCTTCAAGATATTCAATGCTCACCGGTCAATACGCATGGCGCAAAAGGGGTACAGGCATACTCCGCGGGAATGCCGCAATAATAATCGATCCCGGCTCAGCTACACTGCCAGCGGTTCTGAAAAAAGCAGGCTACACAACCGGAGTCGTCGGCAAATGGCATCTCGGCCTCGGCGACGGCAAGTCAGAGATCGACTGGAACACGGACATCAAACCAGGCCCGCTTGAGATCGGCTTCGACTATTCGTTCCTGATGCCCGCGACAGGTGACCGCGTACCATGCGTATACATGGAAAACCACAAAGTCATCAACCTCGATCCTGATGACCCGATCACTGTCAGCTATGGTAAAGCAATCCCCGGCCAGCCGACCGGCATCACGCATCGCGACGGTTTAAAAATGGACTGGAGCCACGGCCACAACAACGCGGTCATAAACGGCATCGGCCGCATCGGTCACATGAAGGGCGGAAAGTCAGCTCTGTGGGATGATGAAACAATGGCAGACGAATTCGTCAAACACGCAAACAAGTTTATTGACAGGAATAAAAAGAAACCGTTCTTTCTTTATTTCGCCACCCACGATATTCATGTACCTCGAGCTCCCCATCCGAGGTTTGTCGGCAAAACAGACATGGGCCCCAGGGGAGACGCTATCGCACAGTTTGACTGGTGCGTCGGCCAGATACTCGACACTCTCGAACGGCTCGACCTTAGCCAAAACACAATGATCATCGTCACAAGCGACAACGGCCCCGTACTCGATGACGGCTACAAGGATCAGGCAAAGGAGCGAATTGGAGACCACAAACCAGCCGGACCGTTCCGCGGCGGCAAATACAGTTTCTACGAGGGCGGCACAAGAATGCCCTTCGTTCTCAGATGGCCCAAGCGAGTTAAGCCCGGCACGTCAAAAGCTATCGTCGGTCAAGTCGACTTTATAGCATCGTTTGCCGAACTGACCGGTCAGAAGTTGAAGTCTTCCGATGCTCCCGACAGTATCAATGTTTTGCCTGCTTTGCTGGGCGAATCGAAAACAGGACGCGACCACATCATAGAACATGCAGGCCGTCTGGCAATTAGAGTTGGAAACTGGAAATATATCCAGCCCAAGTTCAACAATAAGAAGAAGACTCAAGGTAAGCCGCAGCTCTTCCATCTCAATGACGATCTTGGTGAAAAGACAGATGTTGCAGACAAGTATCCGGAAAAGGTCACCGAGCTTGGTAAAATGCTCGCAGAGCTAAAGCAAGCAGGAAGAAGTCGATAATAGACCAATCCTTTTTGCTCTAACCTGCAAACAAATTGTATTCGATGTTATCAGTCGCAGTCCGGGTGCGTGCAGTCCAGCCAGCTACCGCCGACAAGTGCAAAGTCGACCAGGTCGACAAGCCCGCTCGTGTTAATATCTGCGCGATTGCAGAATCCGTTGCCAATATTGCAGTCGTCCAGCCAGTACGCCGCAAGCAGTTTCAGGTCAAGAACGTTCACGCGGCAGTTCCTGTCAATATCACCGACCGGATAAGGATGCGAAGAATCCCCGCACGCAGAGGTCGTTACTGTGACAATGTCACCCCAGCCGGACGATAAACCGTTCTGGTTGAGCGCCCGTGCCCTAAGGTATCGTTTGTCACCGGCTGAAAGACCGCCCACTGTAACGCTGCCCCAGCCGGATGCTGTCTGCCAAACGGCAATGCCGCCGTTGCTGCCGCCGGATGCATTCAAGTAATACGAACTCACCCCGTCAGACATACTGATCGCATACCTGGTATAAGACGGATTAGCGTCGGCTCCGATTGCAACGTCAAAGCTGTTTTTAGTTATGTTGGATATCGCCGGTTTTCTAGGAGAAACTGCCAAAGTGTACCTGCCGTAAATCGGTCCCGCTCCGGTTTCTTCACCGGATATATTGCGCGCTTTGGCATGGAATTGATACAGGGCATTGGGGTTCAAAGAACCGCTTGTCCAGTAATTATTATTATGTTTCCATCCCGAATAGGAGCCGGTCGTAATGTTACGCACCTCAAGCCCGGAATTGCCAAGGTTAAGATTTGTCGGCGTATTTGTCGAGCGGACCTGAAGACTCGTTGCTGTTGCGGTACCGAAAGTAATACCGGTCGGCGTCTCAATATCTGTTATCTCATAGACTACACCGGAATAAGCCGTTAAGTTTTTTGTTGTCGCGTTGTCCCTGGCCCGAACTCGATAGCCGTATTGATGATTGGGTTGCAAATATGAATCTGTAAAGTACCTGCTGGTTTGCCATGCTGAATTGGACCCGCCTGTCCCGCTTGTCGGACTGTTGTAGAAATCGAAGAAGTATTCGACTGGCCCGTGGATGTCGCTTGCGTAAGACGCTGTCATTGCAATAGAACTTGTTCCCTGTTTAAGCGGTGCCGACGAGAAGCTCATCGGTGTAGGTGTCGGTGATGTATTGTCCCACCTGACGTCAACCGGCATAACCCACGTAGCGCCGTCATCCCACGATTCACCGTAAGAATTGTGGCTCAGATATACCCTGACGTAAGCGTTCTCCTTGAGCGTGCTCTGGGCCCTCAGCGTCCATGTAACATGTATCGACTGACCGTCCGCTTCGATAGTACCCAGATTGGCCGGATCCGGACCGGATACACGCGACCAGCCTGCAGGCAGAACAAGATCAAGCGTATTGTTATGACTGGCAAGATCGCTGGTGTTGTGGATCCATATCTCAAATTGTTTTTCTTCTGAAGGCTCCATCTCGGAAGGCCAGATCGCAGATGATCCGAACTGCTTGGGGAGATCGACTTTCACAAAGTCATCTTCCGTTGCAAGAGAATAATCTTCCGTAGTGCCTCCATGAGGGAAATTCAGACTCCATGCGTAAACTTTTACTACAAAATCATCAGCAGCCGACAATGCGTTGACACGAACCTGGTGAACATTGTCAATGCTCGTAAGATCCGAATCGATCAAAAAGTTATTGGTTTCTTTGTAAAGACGCAGGTTAAGATCGCTTAGGTTGTCGTAATTAGTCGGATAAGCAGATGTTTTGTACTGGGCATGGCGGTTCCACACAAGCGTTGCCCGGTCACGACCTTCGTTGCTGCCGAGTCCGCCGTCGCCAAATTTTAATTTGCCAATATTTTCATCACGCATCCTGCCCTTGTACAGGTGATAGGAGCCTTCAGTATTGCGTTCTGTCAAAGTTCCGCTGTGTGTATCCGAACGATGATAGTATGCCGCCCATGCGTTCATGTATCCCCAGCCGTAAGTCTCACTCCACCCGTCAATGTCACTCTCGAAATTGATCGCTGTATTATTCTTTTGAGCCGTGTTGATCAGCAATGCCTTGATGTCAAGATAGTTCGTAACACCTGCATCCATCAGATCCATGGTAACGCCAAGCACCATCGGTGCAGACATGCTTGTCCCTGATTTGCTGATAAAGTCAGCCGTGGTGCCCTCCCAGTCATTATTACAGGACATGATATAACTCCCCGGAGCTGCAATGTCAGGCTTTTTGCGGCCGTTCGCTGTTGGCCCGCGAGTACTCGACGACCTTATCACATCATCAGAACGTGTTACGGTTCCGCCGTCATATACATTGGCAACGGTAATAGGATTGTACGCGCATGCGGGATTGGCGAAACGAGGATTTGTTGGACCGTCGTTTCCGGCGCTGATGGTAACGACCAGGCCCGGATCGCCGCTGATCACAGAATCCCAGAACCGGCTATAGTCCGTTTCGTCAGGATTTGTAGTCTCATCGACAAGACCGCCGTAACTGAGATTGATACCGTCGACGTCATCGTTGAATGTGTTGCTCGGACGCAGACTGCTTTCCTGATGCAGCGCTCTGTTTACAAGGCTCATTGCGTCGGAGTCATACATGCTTGCTTTTCCGGTAGTCTTCAAAAAGCCTGCTTTTAGCGTAACAGCTTTACTAACTCCAAAAGCCATTCCAAGATTATTTGTATAGCCCGTCGAACCGTAGCTGCTTACTATACCCATCACATGCGTACCGTGCCCCTGACGGTCGTCTTCATCGGATGCGTCATCATAGTCGCTGTTGCCCGAAGCCGCCGTAAGGTACCATGAATAAAAGTTAGTTCGGCTAGCCGAATTTTTTAACGCCGGATGGTCCAGGTCCGTACCGCTGTCAAGTACTGCCGGATCATAAGCTCCCCCTGTTTGGCCGTTATCCCAAAGTCCGCCGCCGTTAAGTGAAGATGCGACAAGCGTGGCATTGTCGGAGTTGTTCAGGTGGCTGTCCTTCAGACCGTCTTCGACGATTCGCCTGATCTTGGCAGTATTCGATAATTTTCCAATGATCCCGGCAGGCACGCTCGCGATGATCGCGTCACCTTCCGTGGTCTGGTTTTCAACTGTTCCCCCGAGGCTTTCTATGACCTCGACAACGCTTTGCTGATAATCTGTTATCTCCGGTATCAGCGTTTCTCTGATCTCGCTTTTGATCTCGTATTCAAGCAGTTCGATAGACTCGTTAATGCTTCGAAGTTCCAGGTAATCTTCATCGTTCATCTTAATGATATCGTGACGATCTTTGCCTGAGTTTTCCTCTGCTCTGGCATTTCGTTTGATCTTATAGCGATCGTGGATTTTCTTGATCTTGTCCTGCGAACTCTTGATTTCACGCTGGTAACGTTGACGAACCTGCCTGGCTATCTTAGGGCTTATCTGCTTGTCCAGATGGATTATCACACGGGTAATATCCCCATTGCCAAGCCATTGAAGCTTTCTGGCCAGTACCCTTGAAATGACCGGCTCAGCTTCACGGACTTCGCCTTGAGCCATCAACTGCTGATGCTCTTCGTCGAGGTCGTCTGAGTTTACTGTGATAATATCGAATATCTCACCTTCAAGTTCCACCGCTTGACGTTGGCCCGCCTGATCCGGTCCATTTGGGTCGACAGCAACGGTCTCGCCCTGTACCGTAAAAGATAGAAAAGATATTGACACAAACATAGCCAGGATTATTGATGCGAAAGATTTCATCGTGTTACCTCCAAAATGTAAGATATACCCACCATGCCCCTTAAAGAATCCGTACTCAAAGTGACATTTTACAAAGCTGCTTTTACCCACTTTTGTTTAAATTCCGAATACGAAGCATAATAACATATTTACGGTTGAATATCCAAATAAATTTTGCTTAAAAGAGTATATTTTACTCCTCTAAACATAGATTACAGGGTGTGGTTTGGCAATATCAAGGGCATAAAAAAAGAAAAGTCCGGTTCTTTACAGACCGGACTTTCCTTTTTCGGAGGAGGATGAAATTCAGTTGTTTAATGTTGTGTTATTGTGTTTGTTTCTACACTTAATACGCCATTGCATCGAAGTTGTTCATATATTTATAGATTTACCATAAAAAGTTTCTGTTGATTAGACCGGTCCTGTAAAGTAATATGAAAACATAGCTTATGGCAGCAGTAGATCTCGATAAAGATACGGTAGTTTGTGAGATTATTTCCCGATTGAGTCATTGCAGCGCAGATGACGGGCCGATAAAGGTTGACGGAACATGGGGGTCGTTTGCGCCGATGCTGTCGGCGCATATCTGCCGGAAGCTGAAAAGGCCTGTTCTTTACGTTTGCGGACATATTGATGCTGCTGATAATGCCGCTGACGATCTTGGTGTGTTTTCTGGTAAACCCGTTGAGATATTTCCCGTCTGGGAGGGCGGCCAGGAACACGCTGATCCTGCGGATGAAGTTGGTTCGCACCGGATGCGTATCGCGATGGGGCTTGCTCATGCGGCAAGGGACCGGGACGATCTGTCTGAGCTTATGATAAGTACGTCTGTCCAGGCCCTCAATCAACCGATTCCCAGACCGCAGTTTGTCGAGCAGGGCGGCCTTGCCCTGTCTGTCAACGAGACGATGGAGCCTGAGCTTGTTGTCGAGTGGCTTTATGACAACGGGTTTGAGCGGGTTGACAGTGTTGATGTGCCGGGGCAGTTCGCGCATCGGGGCGGTATCGTCGATATTTTTGCGTCTGTAACGACCGATACTGCGGGCGGATTGGGCAAGAGTTTTTTACGTGAGCCTGAGCCGGTGCGGGTGGAGTTTTTCGGCGATACCATCGAGAGTATTCGGAGAATAGATCTCGATACGCAAAGGTCAAAGGGCCGGATCGACAGCATCAGCATTGTTGCTGTCGGCGGGCATGAGAAGCTCGATCAGTGCGAGAATTTTTTAAATCTTCTCCCAGCCGATACGATAGTAATACTTGACGAGCCGACCGAGATTGCGGAGGTGTCCAGGACGTTTCTGGATCGGATCGACGACCCTGCGGGGCTGTATCCGTGGGAGGTTGTTTATAAGGCGATGGGTCGGTTTACCCAGCTTGAGATAAGCAGGTTTGGCGGCACCGATGAGCA
>DAOWHR010000400.1 GCA_030641315.1 Anaerohalosphaeraceae bacterium
CAAGTTAACCCAAGAAGCAACAACACACAGAAAATGCATACGCACCAGAAGCTTAAGTACTTAAGCACCCAAGTTCTTTCATTTTACTGTATTGACACACTTAAGTCAAGGTATTTTATAAATTAACTCCGTTTTTATAGGGTGTATTAAAAATACCTGCCTTACTTTGTATAAAAGCTCTTTTACAGGAACAATTAATGACCAATTAAAGAAACTATGAAGGCCAGATACTCAGGGGCGAATATGTTATACTCGTCCCCTGTGTTACTCGTCGCAGTGACGGCACAAAATTTATTACCGTAAATTTTTAAAGGAGTATCTGGCATGGAAACTATTTTAGCAATTCGATCTGGGAAAAATGGGCCGCGGCTCTTTATAAACTCAATTTCGCACTGTCCGCACACAACCAGAATCCTTAAGGGAACTTCTAATTCATGCCAATAAGATATCATCTACTTCCTGAAATTTTTGTCTATACCAAAGACAGTAAAACAATGGTTGCGATAATCATCTGACAAGTGGCTTTAAAAGTTAAATCCCTTGACCTACCAAGATGAAAATGGTAGGATTTCGAAGTTAATGAGCGGTTATCAACCCATATCATACCAATGGAATTATTAAGTTCGCGTTGAAGGTCCATTTAAATTATGAGATCAGTATTGAGGTTAATTCTATTATTGTTTTTCGGTGGTGTTTGTATTGGTGATGGGCCGGTTGATGGTGGTCAGATCGCTGAGAAGCATCAGCGGGCGGTTTCTGTTTATCAGGCTTTTATGCGTGAGAGCTTTGGGGCGAGGAGCAGCTATGAGTACGCCGGGAAGTTTTTGACGGATGACATTAAGACGGAGGTTGCGGTGCTGGCGCTTAAGGCCGGTATCAAGCTTCAGGAAATCGCCGAAGAGCAGGAAGAAATGCAAAAGCGTATCGAAGGATACGGGGGCTTTGACTGGGACGAGAGATACGGCAAGAGTGGTTTGTGGCGGAGGCTTGGTGCGGATATTCGCAGGAGCAGGCAACTGAAATGCAAATGCGACTATTACGCGGCGACGGGGCTAAAAGGGGAAGACCTCGATCTGGTGGTCGAGGATATTATCGAAAGATGCAGCGAAAAAGCGATATTTGAAGGCGCCGAATCCGATCTGATGATGCTCGAAACAATGCGGCTGGTATCGGGCAGAGGCAGTACAAAGAATTCGATGCTGAAAGAGATCGAAAAACTTATCGACAGTTCGGATACAGACGCCAAAACAAAGCTTAGAGCAAAGCTTCTTAAAGCAGAGGTAGGAGGAGGCAGCACGAAACTGTTTTTGAACCTGTATTCTGAATGGGTCAAAAGCGAACTGGCCGAAGATATCGAGTTTGCTATGCAGATCGCATTTTGTGAAATTCAAAACGGCAGCACCGAAGTTCTGAAAAAGATCACTGAAAAGAATGAAGACATGGCCGCATTTGTAGGCCAACTCGTACTTGATGAGATCGCGACGCTTAGCGATGAGCAGCTTAAGGAAAAAGAAGCCATCCTAATTTCGCTGGCGGGTTTTGCAGCCGAAAGATACGGAGCCGAAAAATGGCAAAGTCAATTGGTCAAAGTAATCGAATTTGAGAAGTTTCGCAGCCCGGTTGTTTTGTATTCGGCAGGCGAAGCTTTGGTTGAGGTTGACGCATTGAAGGCTGGAGAGTGTTTCCTGGAAGCGGCTGGGAAGCAGCAAACAAAGCAGGATATATGGCTCAGACAAAACGCAAGAGAAATAGCTGAAAAAGCTGCCAGGCTCGTACACAGGGCATATTGCCAAAAACCCGAACTGCTGCTCAATGAGGCAATATCAACGATGGAGGACTATTGCGATATTGCCGCGGGACAGGCAGATGAGCAGATCCGATATGTATTGGCCGGGCTTTTGATGGAGGCGGACAGGAAAGCTGATGGGCAGAATATCTACGGCCAAATCGCCAAGGCGAACGGAAAGTGGTCAAGAGAAGCCAAGCTCGATATCGCAGTGTTCAATCTTTCGGAGGCCGAAGACGATAAAGAGAAACGATGGGCCACGCACGGCGAGTTTAAGAAACTGATCGATCTTGAGCGTAGTGCAAAAATATATTGCGGACTGCTACTGGAACGTGAAGAAGATAAATACGCCCAGGAGGTATTGGGAATTGTTACGGACAAAATGTCCGAAAACGATGCGGAGGCAAAACTGCTACATGCAGAGACGTTTCGTCAACTAGGCCGTTTGGTTGAATCGGTTGAAATGTTTTATGACATCAGCACAGCACAAATACCCGGCTGGGACCCTATGGCGATCGGCGCGATTGCAGACCTTTTGGCAAGCGGCGATGAAAATCGATGGGAAGATCGTGGTAAACCAAGTGCCTTTCTTGTGCGGTGTGACGAACTGGCGGAATTATTGGCTGGTCAAACCAGTACAGAATGGAAGGTGCAGGCAGATCTGGTGAGGGCAGAGACGGCAGTGCTGACAGGGAAGGCAGAGATTGCGGAAAAGCTACTCAATGAACTGAATCAAAACGGATTTGGCGAGGATATTGGCTGGACACGATGTAAGGCGAGACTGCTAAGCAAAAAAGGAGAATATACAGAGGCAGCCAAGATGTGGGGGATCGTTCAAGAGGCCAGGCGAGGCAAGGAGGACGGCAGCGTCAGGAGTATGCGGTGGTGGCGAGGCAGGTTCCATGAGATCGAGTGCTGGTCCAAACGGACCGACGCAAATGGAAGGGACATTGTACACGCAATCGAGGTTCTTCTATATAGTGTAGAAAATATTCCTGAACAATGGAGCGACCGTTTCGCCAGACTTAAAAAGATGGCCGAAGCACGAAATTAAGGCCAAAATCACTGGTTTCAGGGAATATAATACTTTTCAAGCCCAAATATATCACAACTGAACGAAAGTTAGCTTCGATAAATACTTGCGAAACACAGTGTTATTGAGTACAATGCGATTGTCTGGAAAGTGTATTTATAGACAAGGAAATATCTTAGCAGAGTTAAGAAAGAAAGTATAATGGCAAAGAAAGACAGCAGTAATAAAAAGCAGGAAAATTGCAGTTTTTGCGGACGCAGCAAGAAACAGGTTGACGCGTTCGTTGAAGGTCCATGCGGAGTGTTTATCTGCCCGGAGTGCATCGATCTGTGCTACAATATAGTCAGGCAGGAACGCAGAAGGCAAAACGGCTCGGCGGTTAATCTGAAAGATATCCCGAAGCCGCGTGAGATCAAGGAATTTCTTGACGAATATGTAATAGGTCAGGTTGATGCTAAGAAGTGTCTTTCGGTTGCAGTACATAATCACTACAAGAGACTGCTGCATACTGACATGGAAGATAAGGATGTCGAGATCGAGAAATCCAATATTCTTCTGCTTGGGCCGACCGGTTCCGGAAAGACGCTGCTTGCTAAAACACTGGCGAAGGTTTTACATGTTCCATTCGCGATATGCGATGCGACTACTGTTACCGAGGCCGGTTATGTGGGCGAGGATGTTGAGAACTTTTTGCTCAGGCTGGTTCAGTCTGCCGATTATGATATCGAAGCGGCACAGCGTGGTATCGTCTATATTGACGAGATCGATAAGGTCGGCAAGAGCAATCAGAATGTTTCGATCACACGAGATGTATCGGGCGAAGGTGTTCAGCAGGCGCTTTTGAAGATGCTTGAAGGAACGACGGCGAATATTCCACCACAGGGCGGAAGAAAGCATCCCGAACAGCAATACATTCAGATCGACACGACCCAAATCATGTTTATCTGCGGAGGTACGTTCGTCGGACTTGATAATATAATCAAAAAGAGACTCGGCAAACGTATGATCGGATTCGGCAGCGAACAGACTGACAGCAAGACAGATCACAACGAGAAACTGGAATACAGCGAACTGCTCAGGCAGGTGATACCCGAAGATGTCATCGAGTATGGAATGATACCTGAAATCGTCGGCAGGCTGCCGTTGATAACGACGCTGGACGCTCTGGATGTCGATGCGCTGGTTAATATTTTAACCCAGCCGAGAAATGCCCTGATCAAGCAGTATACCAAGCTGTTCGAGATGGAAGACGCGGAACTTGAGTTTACCGAAAAGGCACTCAAACTGCTGGGTAAGCTTGCGATAGAACGTGATACCGGAGCCAGGGCGCTGCGTGCGATCACCGAGAACCTGATGGTTGACCTGATGTATCGGCTGCCCGAACAGCCAAAGCACGGCAAATATTTGATCACGGAAGATGTTATCGAGGGCAAGGTCGATCTGTTCGATCAGGACGAAGTCGAAAGGAAAGAATCTGCGTAAAACAGGCAGCATTAAAAGAATGAAACAAAGCCGACTCGCTATTGCGGGCCGGCTTTTTTATTTTATCTGCTGATCGGACGAAGTAATGAAGGTTACTTTATCTGGCGACAGCGAATTCTTTTTTTCGGGTGTTCATCTGTGCCTTGAGGCGATCGACGATCGATGAGTGCATCTGAGACACCCTGGACTCTGATAGGTCGAGTGTTGCCCCGATCTCCTTCATTGTCATTTCCTCGTAATAGTACAGTATTACGATGAGCCTTTCGGCTCTTGTCAGTCCCTTTGTCAGAAGGTCTTTAAGGTCACGCTTTTGTGCCTCGATCAGTGGGTTATCGCTTTTCTGGTCCTTGATGACATCAATTTCGCGTACGTCGTTTTCGCTGTCGTTGTCACCGAAGTTGTTGTTCAGGGATATAAGCCCGGTCGCGTTTGCGTCTCGCTGTACCCTGTCGAATTCGGTTCTGTCAAGCTCAAGCTCGGCAGCGACCTCTTCGTCCGTAGGCACTCTCCCAAGATGGGCCTCAAGTGTCTGGAGAGCATTTTCGAGTTGGTGCGCCCTGGAACGAACAAGCCTTGGAACCCAGTCCATGCTTCTTAACTCGTCGAGGATCGCACCTCTGATACGCGGTGTGCAATATGTCTCGAACTTGTTGCCTCTTTCAGGGTCGAAAGCATTTATCGCATCCATAAGACCGAAAATACCTGCGCTGAAGAGATCGTCCAGTTCAACCTTGTCGGGGAGTTTGGCGTAAATACGTTCGGAGGTATACTTGACGATGCTGAGATAGTTCTCCATGAGGAGATTTCTGTTCTTCTCGCTTCGTTCTTCAAAAAACATGTCCCAGATGTGCTTGACGTCTTTGACCTGTTCTGTCTTTAGCATAAAACCTCCGTGTCCGTATATAAAAAATTCAGTATTCCTGTTTTTAGTCCGATAACCGCCTTGTGTTGCCCTTTCGCATGGCTTTATAATTCCCAAAAGCCTGTTTTGGCAGCGAAAGACTATCGGCAAAATCTAATTGTCACTTTAGAAGAATAAATTCACTACCCTGCGAAAAAATCCTTCCTTATCCTTTACGCCGCTTGACCGGCTTAGTCTGGCCGCCATCGCAGCCAGTGACGACGTTATTCTTGATCTTGGATGAGCAAGTACGACCGGTATCCTTTTTCTAACAGCTGCAGTTAGTTTATCTGTCCTGCAAATAACGCCTGCTTCGTATACCGGCATGCTGAGGAACCGCATTGCGACGTCAGCTATCTGCCGATATGTTCTTTTACCTTCGGCTACCGAATTTGCCATGTTTACGACGAGACTTACGCGTCCGTCGTATCTTTTTGAGGCGAGCACCTTGATCATCGCGTACGCGTCAGTCATTGCTGACGGCTCGGGAGTTGTTATGACCAGGACGTGATCTGCGGCCTGACAAAATGACAAAACGGAGCTGCTGATCCCTGCTCCGGTGTCGATTATAATTATGTCCGCATCATCCTGAAGTTTGTCGAGTTCATCGAGAAGCCGCTTCCTCTGGAACTTGTTTAAGTTGGCCATATCTTCAATGCCGCTTCCACCGCAAATAACCTCAACACCAGCCGGACCAACATGGATTATGTCCTGCAGAGTTTTCTGGCCGGATACTACATGCGACAAATTCGCGCGGCTGTTGATGTTCATTATGAGATCAAGATTGCCAAGCCCGAGATCGGCATCGAGAAGAACGACCTTTTTGCCGGAAGCGGCTAAGCAGATCGCGAGATTCGCTGCGATGTTTGTTTTACCCACACCGCCCTTGCCGCTTGTCACGGTCAAGACATCAGCTTTGCCACTTGTTTGTGACATCATATCCTCAAGATGTTTTGTGTCTCTGTGCTCCACAGTTACTCCGATGCAGGTCTATTAGTGCCTTTGGCGGTTTTAAAAAACGCGTTCCAAAAGCTGCTGAGCTATTTTGTTGTTCAGCGAGTTTTCGGCAAACCTGGCGATCTGCAATTCAATATATTTTCTTTTATCTTCTTTCAAAAGCTCTTTGGCATTATGGTCAACGAGGGGGATGCTGTTAAACAATCCGTCAGAACCGAAGCTGATCGTTTCGGTGTCCCTGAACAGTATCCTGTTGTTTTGAACATGTTCGGCGACGGCAACCGTCATAAGATCGGCAAAACCGTTAACGTCCAGGTCCTTCGGGATAAAATCTTCGTGGTCATGTTCGATGAGATTTTCCATGAGCAACTGGCGTCTTCGCTCTGTAAACTTAACGATGTGAACGAGAAGTTCTGTTACATTGTCAGTACTAGTAGTAGATAGATTCATAATCCCTTTTAGATCCATCCGGTCAGGGCCGGTATCAATTAGCAAAATTGGTTCGGCCGTTTATGTCATCACCTTTAGCCAGTATTTTTTTGATCTCCATTAGCGTTTTAGTTTTTCTAAGGTCCATGATCCTTGCAAGAATGATGAATACTGACTCGTCATAAAGGCGATGCCCCCCTTCTGTCCAGTCTGATTCCTGGATCAGGCCCATCGTTGTGTAATTATGGATGGTCTGTCGTGTAAACGGGGTATATCGCACAACTTCTCCTATGCGGTACAGTTTTGCCGGAATTCTGAATTTCTCAGTCATTAAAACCTCTGTTGCATATGGCACAATAAGACGACCAACATCTGAAGTGTGGTTGAATTACGGCACCACAAATCAAATGTTACGTCATAACGTATTTTACGTTTTGTAAAATGTAAAACATGTTCGGGGGTACGTCAACTTTTTTTTTAAAAAATTTTAAAGATTTTATGCCTGCTCATTGAGGTGATGCCTGACGCATTTATTAGTATAACTTGCTATTATCACTTGATTTGCACTTCCAATTGCAGGTTTGGAACCACAATTTATAAGAAAGCTCGACAGCCGAGTATACATACCTATTCCAATGAACTCAAATGTTCATTTTGGAATACGATTATTTCATTCATCATAAAAAAAATGCGTTTTTGATGATATGCAGATTAATGCATTGCCTTTAAAGGCCGATATACGCGGTGTTACTCGAAATAAATGCGTCCGGTTTTGTCGGCTGGATAAGGACTACTGTTGCTTTTTCAATACATGATATTTCAGTTCTGTTAGGCAGTTATGGATAATACAAATACTACAAAAGCCAAAAAACAGTTGAGCTGCTCTGACGGAAACTGCTGGCTGGAAACTATTACTCCTCTGGCAAGGCGGCTGA
>DAOWHR010000040.1 GCA_030641315.1 Anaerohalosphaeraceae bacterium
GTCTCAATTAATAATCCAAAAGTCATCGCGTAAGGCAGCCAATGGAACGGTTTCTTTGAATAGCGCAGCTTCATAATCACCGAAGAGATAGCAAACGCACAATCACTCGAAAAGAAACTGCCTGAATATTTCTATGACACTTCCATAGCTGACGCCAACACTAAACGTCGTGATTTTATTGAAAGACTCGCCGATCTGGCAAACCAATTCCACGCCACGGGCCTGCGGCACAGGGACTTTTACCTAGCACATATTTTCCTGACAGATACGGACCAATTCTATGTAATCGATCTTCAGCGAGCCTTCAAACCGTCTCTACTCGCTGCCAGATACCGCGTAAAGGACATCGCTCAACTGCATTATTCAGCACCGGGCAAATACATCTCATGTGCCGATCGCCTGAGATTTTATCGCCGCTACCTCGGCAGAGATAAACTAACTCGTCGGGATAGAATCTTTATCAGGCAGGTAAAAGCAAAAGCATGGAAAATGGCTGATCACGACATAAGGCACGGTAAAGAAGCACCCTTTACTTCATAAATTACCAACTCATTTCACATTCATCCTGCTTGGTGATACACCAAAATATCTCTTAAACTCACGAGAGAATTCATGCATCCGGCCATATCCTAGATAATATGCTATCTCTGTTACATTAAGCGAAGAAAAACAGATAAGCGACCTGGCCTCTTCCATGCGAATGGCCTGTAAACGTTTCATAGGACTCACACCGGTTGCCCTTCTGCATAATCGTACAGCCGATGCCCTGCTGCACCGGGCAAGTTCGGCCACTTCATCAAGAGTGGATCTGAAAATATGCTGCTGACGAATTGCTCTCTCAACATTCCACCAGGCATCCGCAGGATCATTATATGAACCGCTATATTCATGCTTCTTTGCGATTTCAGTGAGTATCTCTAAAAGTGCCAAGTGGATCGAAAGTGACTTTCCAGTCCCGGCTGTATGCTTGATAGATGCTGCGCAATGTTTTTCAAATGATCTTCGAATTGAATTGTTAGACTGAAAGACTCTCAAATTCAATGGCAAGGGCTTAAAATCAATTGATCGAAAACCCACCGAATAGAACTCGACCGCAACTTCGTTGCCAAGCCACTCAACATCCTCCTCTGCATAGAAATATATCACGTCACCTTCACTGACAACATACTCTCGATTATTGGTTCTAACTGCGTAACAGCCTTTAAGAACTAATTGCAGTAAATGTTCCGAAAGAGAATTTATCCTTGTCCGATGCCCAGCTTCCCTTCTAAACTTCCAGACACCTGATACGCTCTCTACAGGCGAATGAATCGGGTTCAATGCATAATCCAGACCTTGGCCAGGCGATTTAATATCAGATATTTTTTTCTTCATAACACCGGCATTATAACATGAATTATTTACTTGGCTAATAGATTTTGATTCGATTTGCGAAATAGTTGTCTCTAAGCACTAAAGACAATATGTTCAGTGAGGTTAAAATTTGATCATGTAATGACTAAACCAAACAATACTATTAGTACCGAATGGTGACAAACATGGCTCCTAACTGTTTAAATTGGAAATATCAGATTAAAAGAACTATATCCAATTCTCTAACATTATGGACACTGATGATTATAACTGCGATATGCGGCGCAAATGCAGCAGCTTCTCCCCCGGACACAACCAGTTCTATCCAGACTGCCAGACAAACCGCCAACAACAATCACACTGACTCTCCAACACAGGCAGCAGAAGCCTTGCTCAAACGCCTGCTTCCTGACCACGGCAATCGTTTCATCTTCGAACTGATCCCGTCTCAAAATGAAAAAGATGTTTTTGAGGTCGTCACACATGATAACAAAGTTATCATCCGAGGTAACAACGGAGTTTCAATGGCAATGGGCCTCAACTGGTACCTGAAATATTACTGCAACTGTAATGTTTCATGGTGCGGCAACAATCTAAACCTGCCTGACAAACTGCCGGAAGTTGAATCTAAAATAAAAAAAGTCACCTGGACAAATTACCGCTACTTTCTAAA
>DAOWHR010000352.1 GCA_030641315.1 Anaerohalosphaeraceae bacterium
CATTTGCGAGTCTCGTGGTAACGGACAACATCTGCATTTGAAACTGGGTGTCCATCGGTATTTACTATCTACCCGCCACATTTTTCAGGTTGGTCAATGTTTTCTACTAAGTTTTCCGGCGCATTAACAGCTGCAGGTGCTTCTATAGGAGTAGTTTTGGCGGCAACATTGTTTTGTGGCTCAGGTGGGATATTTGCCTGGTTTTCAATTATGTTTGAGGGCGTGACTGGGTGCTGTTTAATTGTGGGTACTGTGTTTTTGGGAGTGGGGATGGCTTGTTGTGTGTTTGGTGTGATGGAATTGGTTTGCTGCTGGGGCAGCTTGCTGGTTTTGTTTGTTTGAGTGTAGATGATTGCCCCGGTAACTACCGCGACCACCGCAACTGCTGTGATTATCTTTGCGGTTATTGTGCTCATTACTGCTGTGATTCCTGTTGAAGTTGATGTTCCAGCAGTATTTGCTGTTGTTGACGCAGCGTTTGTGCCAGCTGATATTCCAACGGTTGTTGCTGCTACAGCGAGCATTACAGCTTTTGTGAATGTTTTGTTGGGGGCGGTTTTTTCGATTGTTTTTTCGAGGCCAGTTGCTATTTGTTCGCGGAGCATTTGTTTTGCTCTATGCAGTCTTGTTCTGACAGTCGATTCGTTGAGATCGAGGGCAATAGCGACCTGTCGGGTTGACTTCTGCTGGCGGTAGTACATAACCAGCGGTTCACGGTATTCGGCTGGGATGTGCATTAGTGCCTGTTCGAGCATGATATGCTCCTCTTGAGTGATCAGCGTTTCGGATGGGTCCGGGGAGGTGTCTGTTATTTCAGCAATACCTGCTGCTTCAAGGGATACGGACTTTTTTCTGCGATAATAATTATTGAGCTTGTTGCGAGCAATTGCACAGAGCCAGGCTTGAAATCCGCTTAAGTCCTTTAGCTGGCTTAGTTTTTTCCATGCATTTAGAAACGTCTCCTGAGCCAGCTCTTCGCTGGTATCGACTCGGCCTGTGCCGCTGAAGGTTATGGCACAGACGAGGGATTGATATTTATTGACAATCTGCTCAAATGCGGCGTTGTCACCGTCCTTTGAGGCTTGCAGCAGTAGTGTTTCTTCGGCCATTTTGGTTCTCCTTGCCATTTTGTTGTTATTCAACTCTGCTATTAAAGAAACACAGGAGCCGATTATGTCCCAGAAAATCCAACATATTTTAAACTTTGCTGTTTGTCAAATTTTAACCATATTCTTTATAGGCACTTATCGTAATTTTTTTGTGGCAATCAATTGCAGTGATGTTGGCATTAATCTCTGTTATTTTGAACTATACAGGTATTTATTTGGCCTTCCTCGGTCTGTATTGCCTTTAATTCTTATTTCCAAGAATTAAAGGCTTGCATAAAATCTGATCCGGTCTACTATTATGGTTCTGTAATACTCATGTATTGCATCTGAGCGGGTTTTATAGTATTATATACAGGACTTTCTCAATTGTTGTAATTGAGGCAAACTATGATATTCATATAATTCTTAAAAGTGGGGCTTATGTTATCGGAGCTTGAAAAGAAGGTTTTGTCGGTTATTCAGCATGGAATGCCGCTGACGCTGACACCTTATAAGGATATGGCAGATCAGTTGGGTGTTTCTGTCGATGATGTTCTTGGCGTTATCAAGGGCTGGAAGGAAGCGGGTCAGCTTCGTCGGGTTGGTGCGATTGTGAATCATTTTCGTGTTGGGCTTGCAGGTGCGGCGATGGTTGTGTGGCGGGTTGAAGAAGATCGTGTCGAAGAGGTTGGCAAGCAGCTTGCTTCTTTTGCGGAAGTGTCTCATGCTTATGAGAGGCCCAAAAGTGATGCGTGGCCTTACAATCTTTATACTATGGTGCATGGCGATGATATGGCTGAGGTTGAAAGAACGGTTGCCTCTATGAGCGAGGTATGCGGTGTTGATGATTATAGTCAGTTAGAGACAGTTCGTGAGCTTAAGAAGGTTCCGCCAACGTACATAAGTAGTTAATAGTCAGTAGTTAGTAGTTAAGATATAACCGATAATAGTGTCGATAAAATATTTGGAGTTATTATGTCACAGGGTGGGCCTGCTCGGAGTTTTGAGGATTTAATGGTTTGGCAAAAGGCCCATCGATTTGTACTGGATATTTACAAGTTCACAAAAGCTTTTCCCAAGGACGTTGATATTATTATGTTACGATGATCCTTGCGTACCCCGCCCAAAGGACGGGGCTAGAGCAATTTAATTTTTCGTGCTCGCTTTTTGCCTGTTGCGGCTTTGGCTGGCGGCATCAAAATTACTCGCAATATTTCAATATTGCTGCGTATTTTTCTTTGCCAGCCTTGTCCTCTCGACAGCATAAAGCGGAGCAGAAAAGATTAAAGTGCTCTAAATGATTTTGAGGCGCGCTATGCGTGCACTGTTTTATATCACAGATCAGATTAGATTTGTTTAGTAGGATTGGCATGATATGCTGGAATTACCGCTGGCAGAAAAATTAGTGTATGTCGCAGTTCTGTTTTGTTATGGCGTTGCGACTTTAGAGTGCATCTTTGATATATCAAAGGGCCGAAACGAGTCTCGGGTATCGCTGCTTGCTGTTGTCGCATTGGCGGTTTCGCTTGAGTCGGTGCTTCTGATATTTCGCGCGGTTGCGATCAAGGCTATTCCATTGACCGGATTGTTCGAGTCTATGATCCTGCTGACACTTGTATTTGGTTTAACATTTCTGTTTTTGAGTACGATGGTCCGCAAGGTTTGGTTCGCGTCTATAATGATATGGATAATCTTTGGGGTTGCGCTTCTGGGAGCCAAGGTTGCCGAGCCAGCATCTGAGCCGCATCCGATCGCTCAGAAGCCGTGGATCATACTGCACGGATTTTCGATGGTGATGTCTGCTGCGAGTCTTGGTTTGTCTGCAGCGACGGCTGGTATGTTCCTTGTTTTCAGGCGGAGGCTCAAAAATAAGCAGATCAGCAAGATCATCGGGAAGATGCCCAATATTGAGAAGCTGGAACGTATAAACCTGATCACTTTGAAGGCGTGTTTTATATTTATGACGTTCGGTCTTGTGAGCGGGGCCGGGTATGCGGTTATGAAATCGGCTTCTTTGAGGATGGCTGCCGATCAGTGGCTGCTTGATTCAAAGATCCTTATGGTCTTGTTTTCGTGGGTACTGGTCGCTTTTATACTTGGACTGAGGCATATTATTGTAATGAAGTCACGGTTGATCGCTCAGCTTACTATAACGGCTTTTGTGATGATCCTTTTCGCGGTTGCGGGTTCGACGATCTTTTGCAGTACGACGCATGATTTTAGCGGGGAGCCTGGTAATACTTCAAGTCAGTTGGAGAGTGAAGAGTAGAAATTTCCATGCATATATTACTTGTAGGATTAAATCATAAGACAGCACCGGTTAAGATACGAGAGCGTATTGCTTTCGATGCCGACGGTACGTTTGCGGTGCTTGGTAAGCTGAAGGAGCGGTGGGGGGCTTGTGAGTTTATTTTGCTATCGACGTGCAACCGTGTCGAGCTTTACTGCGCTATCGATGAGTCTTCGGATGCGGGTCCGAAGGAACTTGCGAAGTTTCTGGCAGAGGATCGTGGTGTTGAATTCGAAGATATGCGTTCATCTCTTTATGTCAAGCGTAACGAGGCTTGTGTGAGGCATTTGCTGACGGTTACGTCGAGTCTTGACAGTATGGTTATCGGTGAGAACCAGATCAATGTTCAGGTTAAGGACAGCTATAAGGCAGCGGTTAAGGCGGGGAGCGCGGGTAAGGTATTGAGCCATCTTTTTCATGTCGCGTTCAGTACGAGCAAGAGTGTGTTTACGCAGACTTCCATTGCCAGCGGACGGACGAGTGTTGCTGGTGTGGCGGTTGAGCTTGCGAGCCAGTTGTTTGAGGATATGCGTTCTTCTAAGGTTGTTGTGCTCGGTGCAGGTGAGATGGGGCAGCTTTTGGTGGAGCACTTTCAGCATGTGAAATGTGAGGATATTACGATCGTGAACCGTTCTTATGATCGCGGGTGTTCTGTAGCGGGCAAACATGATGTCGCTGCTGTGAAGTGGGAGGAACTCGAAGAGCAGCTTATCGGGGCCAATATCGTTGTGGGTGCGGCGGCGGCGAGTGACGGGTATCTGTTTGACAGAGCGTTTTTCAAGAAGATCATGCGTAAGCGCGGAGGCAGGATGCTGCTGATCGTGGATATTACGGTGCCGAGGAGTTTCGATCCGGAGATCAACAAAATCGAGGATACATATCTGTACTGCATTGACGATCTGTCGCAGGTTGTCGATAAGAACATGCAGGTCAGGGCTGACGATGTTGAGTTGGCGATCGAGATTATCTGCGGCAAGGTTTCGGAGTTTATGGACTGGTTTGATACGATGGATATCGGGCCGTTGATAGGGCGTATGAAAAATGCTTTTTACCAGGTCAAGCAGGAAGAGATGGATAAGTTTTTTGTCGGGCCAAGGAGCGAGGCGTGTTGTAAGGATACGATGAATGCGACGGTGCACAGGGTTGTTAATAAGCTGCTGCACTGCGTGATAAAAAATATTAATACAGTTGCCAAGGAAAAGGGTGCCGGTGCCGCGGCTAAACTTGCTAAAGATATCGTCGAGCACGCTGAATTTATTGTGGGTGAAGATAATAATCAGGAGAACAATTGATAGTGGACACTAAACGAAACAAGGGGCAGATGCTTCGGCTGCTGTTCTGGGAAAGTACGATCAAGTGCAATCTGACTTGTGCTCATTGCAGGCGTGTCGAGGGCGATGAGGCAGTCGAAACCGATATGACTACGGAGCAGGCCAAGAGTATGGTCGATCAGCTTGCAGTGGTTGGCAGGGAGCAGGGCTTTATGCCGATACTGGTGTTTAGCGGGGGTGAGCCTCTTTGCAGGGATGATATTTTTGAGGTCATTGAGTATGCAAGAGAGAAGGGTTTGATACTTGCGCTTGCGAGCAATGGGACGACTATAAATGCTGAGATCGCAAAGCGGATCAAGGAGTGCGGTATCGAGCGTGTGTCGATCAGTCTTGACGGCGCAACGGGTGAGGTTCATAACAAACTGCGTCAGCTAGAGGGATCGTTTGAGGATGCTATCGCGGGGATCAACCATCTGCGTGATGCCGGGGTGCCTTTTCAGATCAATGTTACGGTGACGAAGTTTAACTGTCATCAGATCGATGATGTTTTTGCAATGGCAGAAAAACTCGGTGCGGTTGCGGTTCATCCGTTTATGCTTGTGCCTGTGGGGTGCGGCGAGGAGATCGCCCAGGAAGATATGCTTTCGCCGGCTGAGTACGAAGCGATGATGGCTAAGATCGCAAGGTATTCGAAAGATAGTATCGTTCAGGTTAAGGTTACGTGCGGGCCGCATTATGAGCGTGTTATCCGTGAGCTTGGATTGCAGGATAAGAAGCCGGGCGGTCATCCGGGAGGGCATCCAGGCGGGGGGCATCCGGGCGGTAATCAGGAGACCGGTGGTGCGACAACGAAGGGTTGTCTTGCGGGGCTTGGTGTTATATTTGTCGGTCATCAGGGCGATGTATTTCCGTGCGGGTATCTGCCGGTGAATTGCGGGAACATTCTTGAGGTTCCTTTGAAGGATATCTGGGCGGGCAGTGAGGATCTTGCGAAGATGCGGGATGTTTCTCAGCTTGGCGGTAAGTGCGGCGTTTGCGGGTATAAGAAAGTTTGCGGCGGGTGCAGGGCGAGAGCTTATGCTGAGACGGGAGACTATATGGCAGAAGAGCCGTTCTGTGAGTATGTGCCGAAGAAAAAGTAGGTAGTTAGTAGATGGTAGTTAAGATATTGAGGTTTGTTGGTGTTTGAAGTTTAAGCCCTCCCTTACAGTCGGGCCTCTGATAGGCGGTTAGATTTTAATTGGAAGTATTTTGAGGTATGGACCTTTATTTTAGAAGGATAGATTTATGATCAATATAAGTAAACTTTATTGTGAACAGGTGACTCCTGGTGACTGGCTTCGTTACGGGATGAAGGGTTCCGGGGAACGGGCGGGCGAGGTTGTGCCTAAGAAGGCCAGCGAGCGAAAACCCATTGTTGTGTGGAACTATACGAGCAAGTGTAACCTGAAGTGTGTTCACTGCTATAACGACAGCGGGATGGATAAAGCGAGCAATGAGTCTACGACCGAAGAGGCTAAGGCTATTCTGGACGATCTTGCGGAATTCGGTGTTCCATCGGTGCTGTTTAGCGGCGGTGAGCCGTTCGTGCGTAAGGACCTTTTTGAGCTTATCAGGTATGCGGGCGGTAAGGGGCTGCGGACGGTTATCTCGACCAACGGGACAATGATAACTCCTGAAGCTGCGAAGACCATTAAGGATGCCGGCGTTTCTTATGTGGGTATCAGCCTTGACGGTATCGGTGAAGTGAACGATAAGTTCAGGGGTGTTAAAGGCGCTTTCGACAGTACGGTGAAGGGAATCCGTAACTGTATGGCTGCTGGAGTTCGGGTCGGTCTTAGGCTGACGCTTACGAAGCGGAATGTGCAGGACCTTGAACCTTTGTTCGATTTTCTCGATGCTGAGAATATTGAGCGGCTTTGCTTTTATCACCTTGTGCCGAGCGGCAGGGGTGAGGGGATATTCAGTGATGACGATTTGACACACGCACAGAGCCGGGACGCAATCGAGAAGATCATGGCTAAGACGCGTCAGCTCAAAGAGGCAGGTAAGCAGACCGATATTCTGACGGTTGATAACCACGTTGACGGTATTTATCTTTATCTGAAACTGCTGAAGGAAGACCCTGAAAAGGCGGCGAAGGTATGGGAACTTCTGACGTGGAACGGCGGGGGTATGAACAGCAGCGGTGTCGGTATCGGATGTATCGATTTTAACGGGAAGGTTCACGCGAATCAGTTCTGGGGCCATTACGATCTTGGCGATGTTCATGAGAAGAAATTCAGCGAGATATGGAGCGATAACGAAGAGCCCCTTCTGAAGGGTCTGAGGGATCGCAGGGGTCATGTCAAGGGTCGGTGCCGGGTTTGTAAATTCTTTGACGCATGCGGGGGCAGTCTTCGTGTACGTGCCGATCTTCACTTCGGCGATACGTGGGCTCCGGATCCGGGGTGTTATCTGACGGATGAAGAAATCGGTCTGGATGACGCTAAGATCGCAGAGCTGAAAGACTGCGGTGAATGGTATGAAATGCCGTTGTAATAAAATCAAAAATAGAAATTGAGGGTTCGGTCTTTGGCGGCGAATAGAGAAATACCTGCAATTGATGGTTATGTGCCTGATCTGGGCAGGCGTGCCCTGCGAGAGCAGATACGGTGGTTGATCATGCTGCGCTGGATAGCGGTCGGTTGTATCATTCCTGCCGGCCTGATATGTACAGATGTATTTCCGGTAATGCCGAGCGTTGGGCCGCTGCATTACTTTGCTGGTATTCTGCTTGTGAGCAATATCTTATGTCTGCTTGCAAGCCGCAGTAAGCGGGGCGAGAGTTATCTGTTTAACCTTGTTCTTGCGATGGTTCAGATCGAAGTCGATCTTATCATTCTAACGGGAATGATCCATATTTCGGGGGGTATAACCAATCCGTTCATACTGTTCTACGTTTTTCATGTGATCATAGCGACGATCATTTTGCCGAAGTCTCTGTCGTTTTGTGTTGGTATATCGACGGTATTGCTGTTTGGTTTGATGGCGATGGGCGAGCTTCATGACTGGCCAATGCTTGGGCACCATCCTCTTGAACTGACAGGTGTCGGGAGCTTGTATAAGAATCCTGTTTATGTGCTTGGCTCCTTTGCCGCGTTTTCTGCGATGGTGGTTCTTGTTCAGTATCTGACGTGGACAGTTGTTACGCGTATGGCGGCGAAGGAGATGGAGGCATCTCGGAACCGTGATGTTCTGGAAGCAGTGATCAGCGGAATGGCAGAGGGTCTTGTTTTTGTTACGAATGACGGGAATGTATTTTTGAACAATCCTGAGGCGCAGAAGTGGGCCAAAGGTGAAAAGGTATCTGTGGATGATTTTCCGGATAAGCTTGCGGGGCATTTGCGGGGGCTTATTGACGGCAGCAGGAATCAAAGCGATGATGAGGTGATACGGTTCTATATGGATGGCGAGGATAAGCGTTATATCGAGGCGCGTACGTGCCCCGTTATCTCAGCGACAGGTGAGAGGCTTGGTTTTGTTGTTGTCGGACAGGATCTTACGGAGCATAAGGAGCTTGAGCAGGAGCTTAGGCGTCAAAGCGAGGAAACGGCAGAGATAAACGAGATGCTTAAGATGAGCCGTGTTGAGATGGCTCAGCGTGAGAAGATGGTTGCTATCGGTCAGATGGCAACGGGGATCGCGCATGAGATCGGCAATCCGCTTGCGAGTCTTTCGTCGGTGGTGCAGTATCTTGACAGGCAGCTTGACGATGCCGATCAGAAGGAGCAGGTCGGCCTTATCCAGACGCAGATAGAACGAATATCTGCAATTCTTAAGCATATGCTGGGTCTGTCGAGGCCCGCTACGAGCGAATACAGGTGGACGGATGTTAATGCTGTGATCGAAAGTACGCTTGCTCTTGTTCGATTTGACAGGCGTGCGAAGGTCGTCGAGATCGAAAGTGTCGCAAATCCTGATCTTCCTATGGTGTGGCTGAACCCGCTGCATCTGGAACAGGTTCTTATCAATCTTGTGATGAACGCGTTGGACGCTATGGCGGCGCATCAGGGCAAAAGCGAGCATAAGCTCACCATTACAAGGTTATTTAAGGATGAGATGGTGGAAGTGTCTGTCGGTGATACTGGTGTCGGGATGTCGGCGGATGTTTGCCGGCGTGCGTTCGAGTCTTTCTTTACGACGAAAGAACTCGGCAAGGGGACTGGCCTCGGATTGTATATAAGCTATAATCTTCTAAGTGAGATCGACGGTACGATCAGCCTGGATTCCGAGGTTGGAGTCGGGACGACGGTGACGATCAGACTGCCGATCAGGCCCAAGAAGGATCTGATCGTCGAAGCGAAAGAGGAGGTCTGAGTAGTGACGATGTTTGCTTTGAAAGAGTTATTTAACGGGGTAATTAACCAATGAAGATCAAAGTCTTGTTAGCAGATGACGAGAAGACCTTTAAGGATATGTTCGTTAAGGTTCTTGTTGACGAGGGGATGGATGTTATCGCGTGCGACGACGGGCTTGAGGCGATCGAGGCGATCGGACGTGAATCGTTCGATGTCGCGATCCTTGATATTCAGATGCCCGGAGCCGACGGTATCAAAGTATTGCGTGAGATCATGAGCCGTGACCCGGAGGCTCGTGTAGTTATGTTGACGGCTTTCGGGACGGTTGAGATGGCTGTCGAGGCGATCAAGCTTGGCGCGTGCGATTATGTTATGAAGCCGGTGATGTTCGACGATATTCTGATCAAGATCCGGCAGCAGTATCAGTATCGAAGACTCAAAGCAGAGAACGAAGAATTGAAATCGGAGCTTCATGGCAGGTTCGGTTTTGAGAATATTATCGGTGAATCATCGGCGATGAGGCGTGTTTTCGACACGGTGCAGAAGGTTGCGAACACTCACAGCAATGTTTTGATAACGGGCGACAGCGGTACGGGAAAAGAAGTTGTCGCTCATGCTATCCATTCGCTAAGCGGCGTCAAGGCTGGTCGGTTCGTTGCGATCAACTGCGGAGCGATATCCGAGGGTCTGCTTGAGAGCGAATTGTTCGGGCATAAACGGGGCAGCTTTACTTCTGCTATCGCAGACAAGAAAGGTCTGTTCGAGACGGCAGAGGGAGGGACGCTGTTTCTCGATGAGATAGGTTATATGACTGTGGCGTGCCAGGTTAAGCTGTTACGTGCGGTCGAGGAAAGGTGCATAATGCCAGTCGGTTCGACCGAGACGGTGTCGATTAATGTGCGTGTGATCGCGGCGACGAACCGTGACCTTTTGAACGAGATCAAGGCCGGTCGGTTTCGTGAGGACCTGTATTATCGTTTGAATGTTGTTGGAATCCATCTGCCTTCACTTGGCGAGCGGAAGGATGATATTGGGCTGCTTGTCGAACATTTTATCAAGGTCAACAACAGTAAGATGGGTAAGAACTGCACCGGTGTCAGCGATGAGGCGATGCAGGTTTTGATGAATTATGAGTGGAAGGGCAACGTTCGCGAGCTTCAGAATGTTCTCGAGCGTGCGATCATATTTGCTGAGGGCGATATTATCACAGTAAGCGATATCGGCTTGACGGGAAGCGGCAGTTCGATAGATACGAGCGAGACCCGTGAGAATTTGCAGGACGCGATGCGTATTTATGAGCGTGAGCATATTTTGCGAGTTCTGAAAAAGTGTGAGGGCGATAAGTCTCAGGCGGCTAAGACGCTGAATATCGGGCTGTCGAGCCTTTACAGAAAAATAACCGAGCTTGGGATAGGTGACGATAAATGAAAACTAAACGAGTTACATCTTACGCACTTCATGCGGTGGCTTATATGTCAAAGCATATTACGCAGCTGCCGGTAACGGCTGAGGAGATCGCAAATCGCGAAGGCATATCGTCAGGGTATATGCTGAAGATATTCAAGCGTTTGTGTGAGACGAATATTCTGCGACAGGTCGATGGCGGGTATGTTTTTGCGCGTGATCCTCATGATATAAGTATGCTGGAACTTCTGAAAGCGACGGAGGGCGGAGCCTTGTTCGATGAGTGCTTTATGAAGCATTGCGACTGTAAGGGTACGAAGGAGAACTGCCGTATCTTTGCCAGCTGGGAGCAGTCGACCAGGCAGATGAAAAAGCTGCTGTCGGATATGAGTATCGATCAGGCGGCGTGGCATCATCCTGATCACAGATTGAATGAAATCAAAGATCAAAAATAAAATATCAAAATGAGGAATCGTCCTTTGGCCGATGCTGGTTTTTGTCTTGTGAGGCTTTGCATGAATAAAACTCGATCTCAGGTTTACAGTAATCTTGCTAATCTTATTGACGCGGGGCTGCCGTTGTCTCGGTGCCTGGCTGTTGCGGCATCTACAGTTCGGGGCAGGTTCGCCAAATCTATCAGGGATATGGGCGAGGGAGTTCTTGGCGGAGGGAGTTTGACTGAGTTGACAAAACAACATCCGTTTCTGTTTCCTGAGCTGGACCGAGTCGCTATCGAGGCTGGTGAGTTGTCGGGTGATCTGCCGGCGTGTTTGAGGCATTTGTCGAACTGGTATACGTTTTTGTACAAGACCAGAAGTGCTATAGCAGCCGGGCTGGTGCTGCCGTTTATGCTTTTTCATATAATGATTCTTATCAAGCGTGCACCTCATATGTTGCTGGGGAAAATTACTTTCGGCGAATATTGTGCTTATGCGTTGAGCAGGATGGTGATGTTGTATGCGGTGACTATCCTGATAGTTCTGGTGATAAAGTTTTCCAAAAATTTTGATTCGATATTGAGTAAGATCCCTTTTTGCTGGTGGATGATCAAGCGTGTGGCGATGTACCGGTACTGCCAGGTGTTCTACCTTTTGTTTGTGGGCGGCATTCCTATCGCGCGGTGCGCGGAGACGGCGGCTGATATGAGTTGCAGCGAACATTTCAAACAGCTTGTCGCGGGAGGTACGGAGAACGCAAAGAGGGGCCTGCCTTTGTATGAGGGTTTTTCTGAGAAACTTGACAGTGAGTTTGTGGACAGTTGGCGGATCGGTGAGGAAAGCGGGGAGCTTGACAGTATGCTGGAAAATCTTATCGAGAAGAATCGTTTTACGCTGGAACGTATGTTTGACGCGATCGCGATGTGGGTTCCGAAAATCGTCTACGTTATTGTGAGCATTATGATAATCATGGCGATCTTCGAGTTGGCGGGCGGGGTTTAGAGCAGGAGTGTTATATTGCGTGAAAGAAAAACGTTCGTTCCAGGTGGCTGATCGGTTGAGGTGTGGTTGACAATGGCAACGTTTCTCTCATAAAAAAATCCCGTCGGCCAAGAAGAGCACCGACGGGATTAAATTACTTATCATCAGTTTGTTACGGACAGGTTGTCAACCACTGCGATGCAAAGATTGCAAAGTCAAACAGATTGACAAAGTTGTCGCAGTTCAAGTCAGCACACTCAACACAGGAGGTGTCCGGTACAACATAGTAGTCCTCTGTTTCACCTATGGCATAACCGGAAGCAGGTCCGCATCCTCCAGCACCCCATTTTTCCTGCCAGGTCTGCTCGGAGATAGTTATACGCATCCACAGCCCTTCGGGGCCATCGATCGGGTGCCATGATACAAAGGGCAAAGACTTGACGGTGCTGAGGCCCGGTGTCAGCCCTGTGAGCATCTGGTTACGGACGGCCCATTCCGGTATCGCACCGAGGAGGCATCCGCCAACCATGTCATCCCAGTCGCCGTCGCGGTTGAAGTCGCACCAGATGTTAACATAAGAGATTCCCGTCGTCGTGGGCATATTGACTTCATAGTCCACAGTCGTCCATTTGCACTTCGGCATGCTAACCGGCATGAGCAAACCGTCATCGGCACCATCGAGGTCCG
>DAOWHR010000456.1 GCA_030641315.1 Anaerohalosphaeraceae bacterium
AGCCCGCAGCATCGGATAGCCGCTGCGACAAGCATTATAACCCTGCACAATAAGATATGGTATCAGGGCATAACGCAGCTTCCACCATTTTCGCACAATATCTGACACATTCGGATATTCCCATGGTTCCCGCGGATGAGCACCATGATAACGCATATGTGAGCTGAACACCCCGAACTGCGTCCATCTGACATATAATTCATCGGACGGTTTGGAATTCATAAAATCGGGCACCCCATGAAAACCAGGTATATCATGGCTCCAGAAAGCAAAACCGGACAATCCCAGATGCAGCCCACCACGAAGCGACCCGGCCAGACCGTCCCAGCTGCTCGCCGAATCTCCGGCCCAGTGAATAGGATAACGCTGACAGCCAGCCCAGCCGGCCCGCGCCCATATAAGCCCTTCGCCAGTTATTTTCTGCGTAATCTCATACGCGGCCTTTTGATATAACAATGAATATATATTGTGCACCTTTTCAGTTGGCATGGACTTGAATTTAGCGTCCATATCTATTCGTTCACCGAAGTCCGTTTTTATAGCTGATGCTCCCTTTCGCAGCAGATCAGCCAACAATCCCTGATACCACTCCACCGCATCGGGATTTGTAAAATCGATATGACCAGCAGTGGTCTTTGCAAAAAAGTCAGAATCAGGCGCATCAGGATCAGGGGTAACTTTGACAATATACCCTTTCTCAACACCGTCTTTGTAGTGCTTGTTATCCTGAGAAATATTTGGGTTCTGCCATAGTGATATCCTAAATCCCATGGAACGCATTTTTTGAATGAATTTTTCCGGTTCGGAAAATCGTTCCTTTGAAAATTCCCAGTCACACCTTCCGTCCTTTTCAAACCACCCGGAATCCAGATGCAGAACATCACAAGGGTAATCCTCCTGACGCAATCTGTCTGCTATCTTCTCAACTTCATCAGCGGAAAAATATGTCATCCTGCTCATCCAGATGCCATAACTCCATGCAGGCGGCTCGGGCGGAAAACCTGTCAGGCAGCGGTAATGATACAAAATCCTCTCTATATCATCATCGGCAATAAAAAACATGTCCAGTGCAGCATCTTCGATCGATCCCTGTACAGCCCTTGTGGAAATATCAGCAAGGGACAACCTGCCATGACAGGAAGTATGTATGAACAAGCCATACATGCGACTGGAAAGATAAAACGGTACATTTTTATAAGCGCGACGGCTGTTGACACCAAGCCCATCCATGTTTTCGAGCGCAATCGTCCTGCCTGCAAGATCAAGTTTGTCAAAACGCTCACCGGTACCGGCAAAACATTCTTTCGCCTGGGCATAAAGTGAAAATAAAGATGCCGACACCTCACCATTTTGTTCAATGAACGCAAGGGGCAATGATTCGCGTTTCTCCGGGAAAAACTGATCGTATGCCATAAACGGAACAGCCCTTTTTCCGTCAGGATAGACAGTCACATCAAAAGTATCATCGGGACCCTTAATAATATCACTCCAATGATCGACTGGAGCTTGTCGCGTGTTAATTGTCATCCGCTTTTTGTTTTTGTCATCGATAACATTCCAGCCGCCTGGTATTTCCTTAACTTCCAGAGGGACCTGTTTCAGCGAAGGATCAAATGACAACATTTCGCTAGGATCATCCGGTTTACGATCGTCAAAAGCAATAGAACATCGGATCATATTCTTTCCGTAGGCCTGAACTATCAGCGTGTAAATACACGGCTCAATATTGGGGTCTCGTTCAAATGCAAGCTGCTGCTTTTGAGCATAAAAGGGAATTATAATTTCCACCTGCCCCTGACAGGCAGTCACCTCCACAGGAGTATCGGCGCACCAGATCCGTTGCTGATCGGTTCCGATCTGATCATAGTCCAGCATATCATAAATAAAATCATTCTTCTGTTTCATAATTCTGTCATCCCTAACCTACTCCTGAGGCAAATCCTTAACAATCCGAATGGCGTGCCCACCATTACTTGCCATATCAGCGGTAATAACACTATCCGAGGTAACTGCGATTTCATGGTAACTTACCTGCTTGATCTCTGTCGTTGAAGGGTCCGTATCCTTATAGATATATGCTGTATAAGCTTGGCCAGCAGTTAAGAAACTCAGCGGAATATTCAGTTGACGGCGATGGACGGCATTCATTGTACCGACAAACCAATCATGCCTGTCACGTCGGGCAACGGTAATATATTCTCCAATTTCACCCTGAACAACTACCGTTTCATCCCAGACAGTTTTCAGATGCTTAAAATAATCAAGGTAAGGTTCGTTGCCGGTAAACTGCTCCGGCTTGTCGTACCAGAACATAAACTGAAGCGGACTGTAATAGACCACCGACGCTGCCATCTGGTGTGGCCAGGTACATTTCAGTCGCTGCTCATGCCAGACAATCGTATAGTCCCCAGGCCCGCATATCATACGCGTAAACGGAATTATAAGATTAAGCTCTGCTGATGGCCCGGTTTCATTTCCCCGAATGCCCTCAGATGTCATGAAACTCGGATATGTTCGCTCATACCCGGTCGGTCGATACTCATCATGAACATCAACCACAAATCCGAAATCGGCTGCCTTTCGAACTGCATCATGAAGCCAGTCCGTCCAATACTGCGAACCAACATTCACAAAGCCATACTTGATCCCGTCAATCCCCCACTGCCTATACAATGGAAGAATATCATCCAGTTGCGACTGTAAGGCCAGCTTGTTAACATACACCATGACCTTTACTCCGTGTCCATGGGCATAACTGATGATCTCATGCAGATCGTAAGCAGACGGATCGGGACATCTGGCTGGATCAGGAGTAATTGTTGTCGCGTCCGATGCACTGCTCCCTTCCGGGCCGTACCAGCCAGCGTCAATATGCAGATAATCGATCCCTGCCGCTGCTGCAAAATCCACGATCGCTTTACTGTTAGCCACGGTCAATGTGATATCCCGCATCATTTTGCCGGGCTTTATCCATGATGTATCCGCGATCTCGCAAGGTTCGTTGAGGTTCAAAACCAGGTAATTGTTTTCCATTAACTTGCCCGCGCTTTCGGCGATCATCAACACTCGCCACGGTGTGTCGTATGGCGTGGTTACGGTTGCGCTGCTGGACAATTGGCTGACCAGCGTGTTCGGCAATGTCGCATGTTCCTTCAATTTCATTCGAGCATAATCAACCAGCCCAGCCTCAAGAACGGAAAGATACAGATCATCCCGAACCTTGACCGTCAAAGGACGCTCACAATTGGATCCGATCGCGGACAATTGCTTCTTTGCATATACTCCCTGTGCACTGTATACCGCCCATGCCCAATGATCGTCCGTAAAGCTGAATTGTGTATTCTCCTGATTGATCGTGATCTGATCGAATGCTTCCTGCTCTGGAAATGTAACCTTAAACGCGGCACCTTCATCATAGGCACGGAAGGTAAGCTGCATTCTTCGCACAGGAACCTGATCGTCCTCAACGGTAACCTGCAATTGCTGATAATTGTCACGAATACTGGAACGTTCTCCATACACAGGCGACCAGGAACTGTTGTGGCTGGTCTGCTGAAAATCAACCAGCTTAAAACCACTTTCCAGCGGCACACTGTCCTGCAGATCGAAACCTAATTGCGATTCATCCAAAACTGTTTCACCCTTATAGGCCACACTCCAGTAAATCCCGTTGCCAACACCTTCCTTGCTCTTTATTTTAAATTGAACTGCAACATCCCCATCAGGCGAAGTGGCACGCAGCAGTTGATAAGCATCATCACATCCGGCATTCAGTGGATCGATGCAATCCATCCACTGCTGAGCCAACAAAAGCATATCGTAAAGATTCACCTCATTATCCGGCTGCATATCCATACCGAATATGTCTGCGACAACCGGCACGCCCAGCCATTCGGCTGCAACGGCCAGCAAATCAGATAGATTCACATAACAATCTGGTTTGCCGTCAGGACCGCTGATATCTGCTGGCAATGTCAAACCAATTCCTCGAAGCTGCTCACAATCAGGCGGGCAATTAACATGAAAGATAGCTATACCGCTGCTGGTTTTACCGCCTTGTGCCCCAGTGCTTGGCGATTGACCGTCTTTATCATCCCAAACCTGAAGCTTCAGATCGATATCACCGCATTGTGTAAAAGTAATATTGGGATCTTTTCTCTGCGAATCGGGATCGAATGTAACCGATTCCGCATTGGCAGGATCGACCACGGACCACTCGTATAACATTCCCACCGATGTCCCCTGCTCAGTATCGACCGCATCGCACCCTTCCATGTAAGGTTTGCCATCATCGGTAACAACTGGGGTTAACTGAAACGACACATTCATCTCAACAAAAACCTCATCGCCCAACTCAATAAGCGGTGCCTGGTTCTCACAACTTAACGCTCGATACCCAATACCAATATAGATATTACGAGATGCATCGCCAATCCGCCTGGTATCATTTGCCACGTCGATCGCAAGGCTGCTGGTATTTGAAACATTACCAAGCGACGCAACAACAATACTCCAGCCCGCAACGGCATCAACACCGGTTCCTTCGCCTTCGGTCAGTCCGAGGGTATTACCCTCAGATCCATACGTATCAAACGGCGTTGCATCGCCCGGATCGTGCAAACGTGCCTTGACCATTCCACCGTGATGCGTGGAAAGATCTTCCGGATCGGCGGCACAATACACAACATAAACCTCGAAACTCCCCAAAGGCACCTCAATTTGAGTAGTGATCGTCGGAGCATATTTTCCATGACCGTTATTATGATCCGAATGCCATACACCATCGTCCAGCAATCCACCCGCGGTCCATCCGCTGCGCCCGCCCCACATATCATTGGACATCCATGATGTATCACCGTCAAAGGCGATCTGCCGGTCAACACCGTCATAAGGCACAGTATTCAAACCCAGCACAATCGGATTAGACGGACCGTTACCGCTGGCATCGTAGCTCTGCTCCGCCTCGACAACAGTGATCGCCTTAGGATTTGTTAGCGTTGTCAAAACAAAGCTATTACCGCAAACCACTGTCGAAAACAATAGCATGATGTTCGTAACTAAATGTAATCGCAACATATATGGCTCTCCGAATTTTATCAATGTTTTCATGTTATATACTAAAATCAATGTCAGCGGAATTCTATAGCAGAATTAATATCGCCCTCACCGAGTAAACTGCTAATGGCTTGCTGGTACTAAACCACTCTTGAGCCAGCCGGAAGCCAGCAGCATATAATCCTGTATGTCAACTTTGCCGTCTTTGTTGAAATCAGTTTTAAAAGTCGGCAGCACCTCAATATCATCAAAATAGACATCGCCCTTTCTGCCGTCCCCCCACCAGTCGCCAAGGGCAATATAGCGAAAGCTGTCAGTCTGTTCTGTCTGACCGATCTGAATATCGTCAATTGATATTTCAACATCATTGCGTGAAGAATAGTCCCACTGAAATTTGTGCCAGCCGCTGCTGCGTTCAACAGCGGTTACCGATGTTTCAGCACCGATCCGCTTTACATAATGATCGGGTGAGACACTGCCTGAGACACCAAGCCCAACCCAGGAATAACTGTCATCCCAAAGCCCGTTGTCAACACGGGCAAAACACAGCACAGAAGTATCCGCAGCATCGTCATAAAACCATATCGTTACAATCCCGTTATGTTTCTGAACAAGATCATGGTGGATCACGTCCATATCCTCATCCATCTGATAGCTGTACTGCCCTTCATGAGAAACTGAACTGCTCCGGCCCGGCTGCCCCTTACCAAGTTCCCATCGCTCAAAACCTATCTCAAAGCTTTCAGAAAATGGCTCAAAACTATAGAACACTCCAACGCCTGCGGACAAGTCGCTTGTCATGCCATAATTCGTAACCGAAGCTGCTTTATAGTAATACATCGTCTCAGCTTGAGCATCTGTATCTTTATAATTCGGCGCCGTGACAGAATCAGCAATTTTCACAAAAGGCCCTTCTTTGCTCACTGATCTATAAACTGAATAAGAAGCAGCGTTCCGCACGGAATCCCAGGAAAGAGCGATCCCTGTCTTGTCATACGTATAGCTCAAACCGCCGACAGCCACCGGATACAAAAAACTCGAATTGATCCCAATATTATCAGGCTCCATCAGCTTTTCATCAAAACCACCCTGCCAGCTTACATTGGTAAACACATGACTGCCGCTGTCATTAGTACGAAATTGTCCACCTTGTGTCCGAGTCACATGGATATTCGTGAACGATTGCCCATGCGCGTCATTGTCCATAAACACACCATTGGGCGCAATATCAGGCATGGACGGATGGGCACTGATGTCATCGATCCTCAGCTGCTCATAATAATTCTTATGATAAGGCGGATCGTCGCTCGCACCCCAGATATAGATCGGAGCGGTATCACCGCTGTCCTGACAGAAGTTGTGGATATTGAGATACTTAACATGATTGCCGTAAGCATAAATATCAGCAAACGGAATATCCACATACGCAGCGATCAGAACGGCATAACGAGTACCATTATAAATATCACAATATGAAACTTCATTGTCGCTGCTGTTCATTATATTGACAGCCCCGGCCTGCCCAGCCAGCTCTCCAATATCATGGATCAGACAATTCGTAATAACATTATTTTTCAGTACATTTCCTTCACCGGGATACCGCCCTTCAAAAAATATCCCGGACTGTCCCGTGTGACTGATCCAATTGCCCTCAAACCGGTTGTTCTGATTATATTCGTTGCAATAAATCCCTGAATAACCGGCATTACGAATCACACAATCTTTAAAAACAAGATGCTTCGTGTTTTCCAGGTAGATCATGCCAGTCCGGTGCTGCGGCATGGTCCTCTGTCGATCATACTGCGGATATTGATGCACTTCGCCGGAATCGCCCGCACTGGGATATGCGTGGCGGTACCAGCCGGTAAAGTCCGACACCTCAAAACGCAATCCTTCAAATCGCATATTGCCGACAATATGCGAATCATCCGAACCTATCACAGAAACGATCCGCTTGACGGTCGGGATGATTATCTCCTGCTGGGTTATAACACCATCCATCGCCCAATAATACAATCTACCCGCACTGCTGTCATAATGAAACTCGCCCGGCTGATCCAGCAACTCTAATACACCCTGCACAAAGTACCGTGATCCGTTGCCCGATTGATAGATCGGATACCTGGTTTGTTCCTCAAGCATGATCGTTCTGGTATTAGTATCGATCGAAGCGATCGGAGTTGTATCCGTAAACCAGGCCCACTTACCGCCAGGCCACATATACACCTGCGCATCATCCAGATTCCAACCAGCCGGATCGAGATCGCCAGAACCATACTGCAAACTTGTTCGTGAACCGTTTACTCCTGTCGCCCGTAAATAATTTGCCTGTGCCACTGGATGCTTATCGGAATTGACGTAGTTCGGAGTTCGTGCTTTTCTGACCCGTTTGCCGTTCTCGTACAGAGTATGAAAATCAACTGAACCGACATCTGCGTAATATATCTGCCCCTGATGAAGCTGCCAATTACTTACGATCCGTCCGCCGACAAAACTCGCCGACCCAGGCTGGTTATAATTTTTATAAATGATCGAAAAACCATTTGTGCCGGAATCCGCATCGGTAAACTCTATCGTCGAATCAACAAAATACCGGCCTGATTTGATATTGACAACAATGTCCCCGGTCATCGTATCGTTGACAGTACGAATAATATCTCGTGCTTTTTCAATCGTGGCAAAGGGAAGCTCTAAACTGCCCGGATTATTATCGCTTCCGTCTGGCGAAACATAATACTGAGCCTGAATACCAGCCAATACAGGCATTGCAATTATCACCAAAATTGAAATTTTCAATAATCTCATTTTCCCTGACATCCACATAAACAACTCCTTGATATTCTTAAAACCTGATAAAAACGACTACCTCTATTGTACAATTGGGCCTGAAAATATCCAGGCCCCGGCACTAAGATCCATAAATACTATGAGCCGCACTAACTAGAAAAAATTATATAATTACCGTAATGGTAGCTTTCCATTTCATCGGGTTTGTGGACCTCTACATGTCCGTCTCCAAAAAGCAGATTTGTAGATTTCACAACACCGTTCCTTTGGTGACCACCAACCGTATTTTCATCTTTGACGTCAGCTACAGTTGAGTTTCCCAGAATATCGGTCATGATCGGCTTGGAAACACTGACTTTGTCATAAGTATTGACCGGGAAACTTTCAGGGTCGGCCGGATCGGTCGGCACCCATAAACTGCCTGCCTTACGGGGAACCCACCAGTTGTAACGCAGCAATGAAAAGTAACCATAAGGTTGCTTTAACCACTCGATAGTTTTTTCGTTAGTTTCTATAGCGTCTTTGTCGCCGGATCGCATATTAACCGGACAAAAAAACACCTTGCTGCTCAATTCATAACTCTCCATCATCGCAAGAACAAACTCATTGGAAACATCCCAGGTGTTGCCCCCCGTGCCGCCAAAATCATAACGGGGAAGTTTCCCTTTGTTATCTTCTGCATATAAATAAGATGCCAAACTCCATTGATGAAAGTTACTTTTACAGACAACGACTTTTGCATGAAATTTTGCCAGCCCCAATGCAGGCATCAAGATCGCTAGCAATAACGCGATGATCGAAATTACAACCAGAAGCTCTATTAAAGTGAATCCTTTATACTTTCTCATTCCTATGGCTCCCACAAGAATCACTCTATGACATCCTGAGAATAAGTAGAAAACTAAAACTAATATTGCCTGCATCTATCGCCAAATGGGGCCTGGAAAAACTCCAGGCCCCATAGTACTTTACAGTTGCTCACTTAAATATGCAACAAATAACAAACCTGACGAATGTTAAACATCACTATCCGGGACCTACAATCCCGCTTTCAAGCCAATCGGCAATGAATAGCTTCAGATCATCAAGATCGACATCGCAGTCTCCGTCAAGATCCATCACAGGATACTCGACACAAACTGGAACGCCTGCACCGTCAGCAAATATCTGCCCGATCTCAAACTTATCCAGAGCGTAGTTATACAACTGAACATCGTCAAGCAGGAATTCACCCGGAGAGCGAGGGCCGTCAGCACCATAG
>DAOWHR010000477.1 GCA_030641315.1 Anaerohalosphaeraceae bacterium
ATTCAACAGCTTCGCGAGACTTTTTCTTTTGATGAAACCACAAAATATGTCATCAGAGATAATGACAAAATATTCAGCGAAGACTTCAGACGAACCATTAAACGATTTGGCCTGAAGGATACACCAACGGCCCCTCATTCACCTTGGCAAAATCCTATCGCCGAACGGGTAATGGGAACGCTACGGCGGGAATGTTTGGATCATATTATTGTCTTGAACGAAAAGCATCTGTGGACAGTACTGGATGAGTTCGTCGAATACTACAACACCAACCGAACGCACATGTTGTTGGACAAAGACACCCCCGTTCATCGCCCCCCTCAAACCGAAGGCAGGATTGTCAGCAAGCCCGTTCTCGGCGGACTGCATCACGTCTACCGCCGGGTTGCGTGAAACCTGAAATCCTGACAGGTTCTACAGCAGAGGTCTGCGCCGAAAGTAAAAATTTACCGAAATTGGCTCTTTTGACCTGAGCCAATCACATCCGAATTCATCAATCTGAACTTTTGAAAGAGCGAATCTAACTTTCCCGACATCGCAAATCAGTCAATTTGGCTGCCAGATGTATTATTGCGTAAGACACGTAGGAATCGACACGCGCGCTTACAGAAAACTTACAGGAAAAACTTCCATTGGATGTCACGAGTCGTCTTTGATTGGCACTATCGACAAGGCAAAACAGACTACCGCCGAAGGAAATAGTCAAGTTGATAAGTCCTTAGAAATGTCACACTTAGGCGCAAAAAAGAATCCGCTGTCATCGTATGACAACAGCGGATTACGGAGCGAGGCCGAAGGGACTCGAACCCTCAACCTTCGGATCGACAGTCCGATGCTCTAACCAATTGAGCTACGGCCCCGTGATTCAGAGAGGTTAATATAACAATGTCTGATTGAGTGTCAATCCATTTTTCGCAAAAAAACAACTTTTCGCAGATAATTCGTTACTAAGGCACAGACATCGTATACGGCCAATCGGCGTAGCAATGGAGTTTGGGAGGTCTTCAGGATTGTCATAACAAACTTACATTACTAAGGCCTAAGAGTGTTTTATCATTTGCTTCATTTCTGCAATTGCTGTATTATCTGCTCATCCAATGGCAATGAGCCAGCGGTAATATATATTCATTTTTGCGTAAATATTCATGGAAAGCGACAAATTGGACAAGCTTAGATTAGTAGATATTGTAGACGTCGACCCTTATATGAGTCGTGGCAAAAAGACTGACACCGGTGAAAGGGACATCTTTTCGCTGCCCGATGAGATCGCGATACTGCCCATACGCAGTGCCGTTGCGTTTCCTGGCACCGTAATGCCCCTTGCGATAGGCAGGGATCGCAGCAAGCAGCTCATCGAAGACATTACTCCGCACGAAACAATATTCGGCCTTGTTGCTCAGCAAAACCCCGAGACAGAAAAGCCTGCCCCTGACGAATTATATAAAGTCGGCACTGCCGCATCGGTCCTCAAGGTAATAAAAATGCCCCAGGGATCATTGAACATAATCGTACACGGGATCACAAAATTCAAAATACTTGAATTCACGGCAACCGAGCCTTATCTAAAGGCTCGCGTAGAGATGCTCAGCGACAAAACAAGAAGCTCCAATAAGCTCAGGGCGCTGATGGTCAACGTTAGAAACGCCGCCAACAGAGTCGTTGCTCTTAGCCCTAACGTTCCCGAGGAAGCTTCTATTCTTCTGGAGAATATCCAGGAACCATCTGCGTTGGTGGATTTTCTTGCCGCGACCTTGAACATGCCTGTTGCCCAAAAGCAAGCTATCCTTGAGGAGATGAATGTCACAAAACGTCTTGAAACAATATCACTGGCTTTGGCAAGTCAACTGGAGGTGCTTGAGCTAAGCCACAAAATTCAGGGGCAGGTAAGAGACTCCATAGACAAAAGTCAGCGGGAATATTTCCTCCAGGAAGAACTAAAAGCGATCCAGGCCGAGCTTGGTCTGGCTGATCGAAGAACCGAAGAGGTCGTCGAACTTAAGTTACTGATCAAAAAAGCGAAGATGCCCAGGGATGTCGAAGCTGAAGCAATGCGAGAGCTTGACAGGATGAGCAAAATACCTTCCGCCGCACCTGAATATTCCGTGATAAGAACATATCTCGACTGGATATGCCAACTGCCGTGGTCAATACAAACAGAAGACGCTATAGCAATTATCAAAGCTGAAAAAATTCTCGAGCACGACCATTACGGTCTAAAGAAAGTCAAGAAACGAATACTTGAGTTCCTTGCGGTCCGCAAACTCAATCCTAAAGGCAAAAGCCCCATACTCTGCTTTGTAGGCCCGCCCGGAGTAGGCAAGACCAGCCTTGGCCAATCCATCGCAAGAGCCATGGGAAGAAAATTCGTTCGGGTTTCACTCGGCGGTATTCGTGACGAAGCGGACATTCGAGGCCACAGAAGGACCTACATCGGTGCTCTGCCTGGAAGAATCTTGCAGGAACTAAGAAAGTGCGGTTCCAACAATCCTGTTTTCATGCTTGACGAACTTGACAAGATCGGTCAGGACTTTAGGGGTGACCCGGCTTCGGCATTGCTTGAGGTGCTGGACCCTCAGCAGAATAATTCTTTCACCGATCATTATCTCGACCAGCCATTCGATTTGTCTAATATCATGTTC
>DAOWHR010000463.1 GCA_030641315.1 Anaerohalosphaeraceae bacterium
AGGAAAATGAAGTAATTGTCAATGAGACATTTGAGGATATGCGTATCCTCGATGAACTCAAAAATTCGTATTTGAATTACGCAATGAGCGTCATCGTATCGCGAGCCCTGCCTGATGTCCGTGACGGACTAAAGCCTTCGCAGAGGCGTATTCTTGTCGCTATGAACGATTTGAATCTCGGGCCTCGAGGCAAGCACAGAAAGTGTGCCAAGATCGTCGGTGACACGGGGGGTAACTATCATCCTCACGGCGACCAGGCAACTTACGGTACCCTTGTGCGTATGGGTCAGGGCTGGAACATGCGTTATACGCTGGTCGATCCCCAGGGTAACTTCGGCAGTATAGATGCCGACCCTCCAGCTGCGATGCGTTATACTGAGGCGCGGTTTGCCAGCCCATCGGTTGAAATGCTTGACGACCTTAACAAGGACACTGTTGATTTTATTCCGAACTATGACGAGACCAGAAAGGAACCTGTTGTTCTGCCTGCCAAGTTCCCGAATCTTCTTGTAAACGGAGCCAGCGGTATCGCTGTTGGTATGGCGACGAATCTTCCGCCTCATAATGTTATCGAAGTATGCGATGCGCTGCTGCTTATGATTGACAATCCCGACTGCGGTTTCAAGGAGATATTGGAGAGACTGCCTGGTCCTGATTTTCCGACTGGCGGAATGATCTGCGGGCGCAAGGGGATAATGGATGCTTATGTGACCGGCAAGGGCCACCTTCGTGTTCGATGCAAATATGCGGTTGAGGAATCTAAAAAGGGCAGACAGAGCATCATTATCACCGAGATACCATATATGGTGGTCAAGACGAATATTGTGTCGAAGATCGCTGACTGTGTGCGTGGCGGGCAGATAGAGGAGATTTCCGACGTCCGCGACGAATCCGATCGCAAGGGAATGCGTATCGTTGTCGATCTGAAAAGGGATGCGGACGATCAGGTCGTTATCAACAAGCTGTTCAGGTATACGCAACTGCAAACAACTTTCGCGATCAATAACGTGGCATTGGTTAATAACAGGCCCGAAACACTGAACATCAAGCAGATGCTCAAACTTTATATCAAGCATCGCATTTCGGTGATCCAGAGGCGAACACGGTTCCTGCTCAAAAAGGCTCAGAACCGTGCCCATATCCTTGAAGGTCTTATCATTGCTGGCAGCTATATCGATGAGATCATCGAGCTTATCAAGAAGTCGCCAGATTCGCCGACCGCAAAGGCAAGTCTCATGAAAAAGGCGCTTACGCTGCTCGAAAGCGCAACGCTGAGGAACATACTGCCGGAAGCATTCATTACTGAAATGAGCCGGGGCGGCCACTATCTTTCCGGTCCGCAGGCTGACGCTATTTTGACGATGCAGCTGCAAAGGCTGACCGGACTTGAGGTGGAAAAGCTTGCCAGAGAGTACGCAGAGCTTGCCAAAAAGATCGAAGGTTATCAGCAGCTTCTGGCCAGCAGGGATATGCAGCTTGATATTGTGCGTGATGACATCTACGAGATCAAAGAAAAGTACGGGGACAAAAGGCGTACACAGTTGGTCGAAGCTGACGCTGACGATTTCAATATTGAGGACCTTATCTCCGATGAAGAGGTACTCGTTATGATAAGCCATAGCGGTTATATCAAACGTATGCCGATCGATACGTATCGTAAGCAGGGCAGGGGCGGCCGAGGAATAATCGGATCGGCAACCAAGGAAGATGATTTTATCGAACATATGTTTACGGCTCTGACTCATGATTACATGCTGGTGTTTACTACAGGCGGAATTTGTCACTGGCTTCGCGTTTACGGAATTCCTAATATGTCGCGGCAGAGTAAGGGCAGGAACATTGCCAATCTGCTGAACCTGGGTGATGACAAAGTCGCTTCGATCATCAATGTTCGGGACTTTGACAGCAGGCAGTTGATAATGGCAACGCGAAACGGCGTTGTTAAAAAGACTGTCCTAAGCGCCTACGGCAATCCGAGGTCAAACGGTGTCCGTGCGATCAACCTCGACGAAGGCGATGATGTTATCGGTGTAGCGGTAACATCAGGCAATGACGAGATCATTCTTGGTACGCATAACGGCATGACGATACGCTTTAATGAAGAGCAGGCCCGTTCGATGGGACGTGTCAGCAGGGGAGTACGAGGTATCAAACTTCGTGAAGGCGATCTTGTAGTTGACATGGTCATTGTCGAAGAGGATGCATCGCTGCTGACCGTTTGTGAGAACGGTTACGGCAAGCGTACGAATCTTGACGATTACCGTTCGCAAAGCCGCGGCGGGCTTGGGCTTATTAACATGAAGACGACCGAGCGCAACGGCAAGGTTGTGGCGCTAAAGGCCGTCAATGACGAAGACGAATTGATGCTTATAAGCGCTGGCGGTATCATTATCCGAACAGGCCTGGATGAAGTGCGTACGATTGGCAGAAATACAGCGGGTGTGAAACTTATTAACCTCAAGGGCGATGATAAACTGGTTGCAGTCGAAAGGCTTGCAAAGGTAGATGATCAGCCGGACGAAGAAGATACTGCAGACGCTGCCGACATCAAGGAGACCGATGATAGTTCTGCCGCAGATTCGACAGAGGAATAATTTTTATGGCAGCAAAGTCAGCAAAGATCAGTAATGCCAAGCAGGGCATATATGTAGTCTGCGGCAAGGATAAGCATCTTGTTAGTAAGCGGTGTCAGGACCTGGTTGAATCAATGCTGAAGCCAGATGAGCGTGCGATGTCGCTGTTTCAGCCTGATTGCGATAAGGTCGAGCTTGTCGAGGTGTTGGATGAATTACGCACGTTGCCGTTTCTTGCTGAGAAGCGTGTGGTGGTTCTGAAAGGTGCCGACAAGTTTGTTTCCGAACACCGGGCGGCACTGGAAAAATATTTCGATGAGCCAAGTAAAACCGGTGTGCTTGTTCTTGCTGTCGAAACATGGATGAAAACTACGAAGCTGGCAAAGAAACTCGCCAAGGTAGGTCAGCTTGTTGAGATCGGGGTGATGAAGGCCTGGCAATTGCCGAAGTTTGTCACTGAGTATGCTATTGATACGCACGGCAAAGGCATGGCAAGGGGGGCTTCGGAACTGGTCGTAGAGCTGGTCGGCGACGAACCTGGCAGGCTTTGCAGCGAGACGGACAAACTTGCCATGTATGTCGGCGACAATAAAACGATCAGCGTCAAAGACGTTGAGGCACTTGTCGGACACAACAGGATGTTCAATGTCTTCGCGGTGATCGATTCACTAACCACCGGTGATGTCGGTTCTGCGGTTGAGAAACTTCGCAATATGTTCGCAAGCGACAAGAGTGCGGAGTTTTCCGCTGTTGGCGCGTTCGCGTTCCATTTCAGAAGGATGTTTCGGGCAAAGGCACTGCTGCAAAAAGGGACCAACAGGTCGCAGGTTGCCAAGCAGCTGCGTATATGGGGAAACGAGGCAGCTTTTTTTGCACAGGTCGGCAAGCTTAGTCTTGCCCGTATCGGTGCGGTTATCGGCGAACTTGCACGGATCGATCACGGAATGAAAACAGGGGGCATGACCGGAAAAGTAGCTATCGAGCAACTTATCTTTAAACTAGGCATGATGACAGGCCGACGGCGCTGATACTGGTGCGTTTCAATAGGCAGGTGCGGTCGAGCAAATAATATGACTAAGACAATTACTATTGAATCGATTGGAGAAGTTGCATTGGTTCGTACTCGTCGTGCCAAGAGGGCATCTATCAGCATCCGACCATTCAGGGCAGTTCGGGTAGCAGTTCCTTATCGCAGTTCTTTTCTAAAGGCCGAGGAGTTTTTGCGTCAGAACATGGCATGGGTAATCAAAAATGTTCTGTCGGTTCGCAGCGTTGAACGAGATCATGAGTCTACGCTGTCTTCGGTAGAAAAGATCGACAGCAGGCACGCAAGACAGGTACTTGTTAAACGTCTCGATCATTTGGCGTTGGAGCATGGTTTCGCGTATAACAAAGTGTCGATCCGAAACCAGAAAACACGATGGGGGTCGTGTTCGCACGCGAATAACATAAGTCTGAATATGAACCTGATCCGTTTGCATGATCAACTGCGAGATTATGTTTTGCTGCACGAACTTGTGCATACTCGTGTTAAAGATCACAGCCGTAAATTCTGGAGCGAGCTGGATAAATACGTCGGCAATGCCAAGCTGCTTGACAGGCAATTAAAAAAACATTGCCTGGGAATGTATTGACCTGACCGGGTAAATCCAACACTTAACTGTGAGAAATGAGTTTATAGGTCCTAAAAAAATAATTATTTATGAGGCAGCGGTCTTTGTAGGCCTTTTTAATCCTTCCTATAATACGCCTTATTGGGCTGTCTTGCAGGTATCAGATGGTTATTGCAGGAATATTTTACGCAGAAAGTCGTATTCTTATTGTTTTTGCACTTGACTATTATTCGGGATTATGCTAGAATACCTTCCGTTGTTGGTCCATTCTTTATTTAAGACTATGGATCGGTTGAATTTGAATGTGTCCGTACATGCTATGTGGCGTGGTTTTGTGCGGATTAATCCGGGAATGATTAAAAGGAGAGAATGATGAAGAAAATGACAAGTGTATTGTTTGCGGCTATTGCCGTAGCTGTAATGGTCGGCAGTGCGGGTGCAGGTATCGTAATCGACTTCGAGAGTGATTCGGATGGTCCGCAGGCCAATGGTTTCAGCAGTGTTGACTCTGCTCTGGTGACCTTCGAAGATTCTATGGGTGCGGATCTTGATATCCTTGAGGGTGGCTATCCTGGTTATGAAGGAGATGGTCAGTCCCTAGCGGTACCGTTTGATGATGACAGCTTTCTGATCATGAATTTTACATCTCTTGTACAGGATATCAGCGTTGATTTTGGTAATGACGATCCCGGCTTTGCAACCGCAGGCGATGTAATCGTATTAACTCTTTTCCTGAGTGATGTTCAGGTTGGGCAAACTGAAGTCGTTGTCAATCTTGATGATCTGATGAATCAGAGTATCGGTATTAATGATGTTGTGTTTGATAAGGCGACAATAAAATATGAGGTTTCGGGTGGTCTGACGGAAGTTGTTGATAATATTTCTTTCGTTGAAGTTCCAGAGCCTGCCACATTATTGCTTCTTGGCTTAGGCGGAGTGCTGCTTCGTAAACGCAGGGCATAGCAGTAAAAACCAATTTAAATAACGGGCGTAGTTCATGTTTTCATGGATACGCCCGTTTTTTTTATCACGATTTGATGGACAAAATGCATTGCCCGGTCGGTTTTTTTTATCTCCGTTGAGTCTATGCAGATCACTGTGAACCCCACGTCGTAAACACCGGCCCATTTGTTTTAATTTAACATTTACAGGGTCGCAGCTTCCGTTTGCGTCGCTGTTTTTTTTGTCTTAGCTGAGCTAATAATGCTTACCGTCATCAGATCATACTATTGCTAAATTTATTGATCTGTGTATAATCTAAAACCATGGCTAAGAAGCAAAAAAAAATCTATAGCGTCACCCAGATCAGTGCCCTTATCAAGAGTGTACTCGAAGGCGGTCTGCCATCTCGAATGATCATAACCGGGCAGATCAGTGGCTTTAAGCAGCACTCCAGCGGTCACTGCTACTTCTCACTGAAGGACGAAGGCGCGATACTTCCCTGTGTTATGTGGAAAAGCAAAGCCAATAACATGAAATTCAGCCCTGAAGACGGAATGGCGGTTCTGGCGACCGGTCATATCGACTTGTATGAGCCAAGCGGCAAGTACCAGTTCTACGCTGACAAGCTCGAACCGGCAGGGGTTGGCGATCTACAGGTGGCATTTGAACAGATGGTCATGCGGTTAGCCGAGCAGGGCCTTTTCAGCGAAGAACACAAAAAACCGATCCCGCCATATCCGATGCGTATCGGTCTGCTAACCAGCGCCTCAGGCGCCGCCGTGATGGATATCGGCGACAGCATATACAACCGTTGGCCGTGTGCAAAGCTTATGCTGTATGCGGTTCCCGTGCAGGGTGAAGGAGCCGCTAAAAAAATCGCAGATGCTTTAAATGGCCTCAATAAACGCAACAAGCAGCTCAAGCTTGATGTAGTGATAGTCGGCCGGGGCGGCGGTTCGCTGGAGGATCTTTGGGCATTCAATGAAGAGTTGCTCGCAAGAGCGATATACGCCTCAGATATACCGGTTATCAGTGCGGTAGGGCACGAGGTCGATATGTCTATCGCCGACCTGGTCGCTGACGCGCGAGCTTCAACGCCTACCAAGGCAGGCATGATCGCTGTGCCGGACATGGAAGAAGTACTGCAAAGGCTTTCCCATATTGGCAAAAGGCTTCAGGTCAGTGCCTCCGGCAAATTGCGAATGTGTTCCCAGCAGCTTGAAACGGTACGTGCCAGTTCGGCGTTTAGAAATCCCGAATGGCTGGTGAATCAGGCAGCCCAGCAGGTCGATGAATCAGGATTGCGGCTGGCCCAGGCGGGAAGCAACAGGTTTGCCAGACTTAGAGAATCGTTGGCCCGGTCAGCAGAGCGGGTCAGGCGGATCGAACCCCACAGACTGCTTGGACGAAGGAATATTGAGCTTGGGACCGCAGAAAACTCAATAAACAGCGCAATAAACAAGATTCTTGCAAAAAGTAGGTTGCAATTGACCGCGGTTGATAATAGATTAGGGGCGCTCGACCCGAAAAGCGTATTGGCAAGAGGGTACAGCATTACAACGAGTAAGAATACGGGCAACGTTGTCACGAGAGCCAGCGATGTGCAGGTCGGTGAACGGATCGTTACAGAGTTTGCCGCCCAGGAAAGGATTGAAAGCGAAGTTGCCGATGGCAGCTAGCGAATAAAATAGTATGGCTGAAAAAATGAAAAAACAGGTGTTGAGCAAGCTGAGCTTTGAGCAGGCTATCAAGGATCTTAACAGTATAGTCGAGAATATTGAGAGCGGCCAAACGCCGTTGCAGGCAAGTCTTGAGCAGTATGAAAAGGGTATGGAGCTTATTAAGCACTGCAGGTCGATATTGACTGCCGCTGAAAAGCGGATCGAAGATATTACCGCTGACAGCGGAGATGCTCAGGCTGATGACGATGCTGACGAATCGTCGAATGGCGATGAGCTGTTTTAGTAACAGCATAAAAAATGCGAGCGTGGCGGAATTGGCAGACGCGCCAGGTTTAGGTCCTGGTATCCTTTTGGATGTGTAGGTTCGACTCCTATCGCTCGTACTTCTTTATCTACAAGGACTTACGATTAAAATATTGACATAAGCCAGAAGCACCTTATAATTGTTTTTTGTTCTGTTGCAATGCTGTTGCAAATTAGAAAGGTGTTTATGGCTACTCTCAAGAAACTAAGCAATCGTGAACGTAAATGGATTGTTCGTTGGCATGTCACAATAAAACACGGCCCAAACGCCGGTGACATAATCAAAGGAAGCCGAACTTTCAAACGAAAAGAAGATGCTCAAGCATTTTTGGCTGATATCAACAAACGTTCCGAACGGTGGGGTGCTGGTCTTGACGTTGCCAACCGAAGGTCAAAGTCGAAAAATGCTATCGACAAGGCAGTTGATTTGTGGAAAACACATATCAAGCAATATACCCCTCGAACTGAAAGCTTGTATAACTCACTACTCCCTCGCTTCATAGATAATTTGCCGACAGGAATAGTATCACTTCGACAAATCAGCACATCTCACATCGATAAGCATCTTGACAGTGTGATCGAAAACGGCAACAGCCACAGATACGCAAACATACATCTTGATGCCATACGCAACTTTTTCAAATTTTGCGAACACCGTTTTGGTACCGTCAATATTGCTGTTATTATTCCTCGGCGAAAAGAAAAGGCCAGGAAACAAAGATTTCTAACAGATCAAGAATACAATAAGGTGATGGACTGTGTATTATAAACGGCGGAGCAAAATTGTACCACCTGGCGGGCGGTTGAAAATTGTACCACTGTAACTAAAAACCTGTAATAATGGGTTGTAATAATAATTCAAGTTAATTCAAGCCGATGTCCGATAATATCATCATGATCTTTATTTCTGAAAGGATTTATGATGAGACCACTGAAAATCACCTATCAAATAACATCGAAAGAAATTGCAAACCTTGTCCGAACAGAA